>NZ_JBDFMQ010000002.1:0-179212 GCF_047238345.1 Shouchella phoenicis
GGAAGATATAAAAATTCTCATAGAAAACGAGAGTAGTGTGCTTGATGACTTCAGAGCTAGGATACTAACTAACCATCCTATGGCAAGCTTTAAATTATCATTAAGAACTACTGATGATAACAAAAGAAAGTTTCAATCACAAGCTACATTCAAAAGTGACAATAATGGGGTAATCGATCTTAATACTCAGGCTCCTATATCCGGCAATTACACTTCAGTTGATAGCAATGGACTGTTCTGGTCAATGTCTAGTCATGATAATAAAGAACAAATGTTTATTAAACAAACGTCCGCTCCTCTAACTTTTATCATGGAAGTGTATAGTGATAGTGATCGACTTTTAAAGGTGTTTACATTCACACGTTGTTTTTTACTTAAAGATATTGAAATCCTTCCTGTTAATGAAACAATAGTAGGAACGTTATATTACCCTAAAAATAAGACTTCATTGCCAGCTATAGTACTTCTTGGTGGTTCTGATGGATCTGTTCACGAATCCTCTGCCGCACTACTCGCTACTCAAGGGTACGCAGTATTAGCTTTGGCTTATTTTGGAAAAAAGGGGTTACCTAAAGGAATCGAAAACATCCCTCTTGAGTATGTAGAAAGATCTTTCAATTTTTTAGAAAGCAAGTCTTTTGTAAATAATAAGAAGTTTGGAATCATCGGTCACTCACGAGGCTCTGAACTTGCTTTACTATATGCCTCTAAGCATTCACGTATAAGATCTGTTATTGCTGTTGCTCCCAGTGCTATAGTCTTCTCAGGGATGTTAAACTTTCAAGCAACTTCTCAACCAGCATGGACTTATAAGGGTGAACCTTTTAGATTTTACACTCCCGAAAGATCGTTTAAAGATACTGTATCCTTTTTCAGACACCTGATACTTAAAAAGCCTTTTTCTAATATCGAAAAAATGAAACAGATTATAAACGATGAGGATAAGTTAAAACCATTTAAAATACCTATTCAAGAGATTCAAGCTCCCATTATGTTTATATCGGGTACAGATGATCATGTTCAACCAGCTGAACTCTTTGTAAAACAGATGCAACATACATTAAGAGATCATAAGTATAGTGAGAACAATAAATTTCTATTTTATAAAGGGGCAGGTCACTTCTCAGCATTTCCAGCAAACTTATCTAACCTTCCACAAACTCTCGGTACTACGAATTTTAATATGACAATGATTTTTGGAGGAACTAAAGAGAATAATGCTAAAGCGGCTCAACAAACTTGGGCGGAGACAATTAGATTTTTAAAAACCACTTTAGCAAACTCACACAAATCTTAATGTTTCACATCTATATTAATTTAATTCAATTAAAAAAGAGTCAATTATGCACAATGCCATTGACTCTTTTTTTGTTGCTTATTCTTAAAACTTGTTTTCTCTTACTACTTAGTAATAAGAAATAGAAATGTGTACTTACATAGCTCTTCTCATTTATAAGTAAGATGGCACAAATTAAATTTATACTAATAAATAAATATTAGCGATCTCACCAATTACATTATGTGTTAAATGTATAGTACTTAATGATGTACAGGGATCTCTCTTTCAACACGGTCCCCATGATGTACAGGAATTTCAGCATTATCATTCGTTGTAAAAGTACTAGTTAAAGATACTCCTAGTACCAAAGTAACTATTAAAGAAATTTTTCTAAAGTGAAGCTTACGCATAGTTACACCTCCTTTTAATAATATAGTACAACTATATCAAATATCAGAGGACTTTGGAACCACTGAAGCTAAGTATTTTTGTATTATTTTAACTAATTTATCGTTTCCTTGGATCTGAAAAATCACTATAGATTGCCTTATATAACTAATACCAGTTGAGAAATCGTTCATTAAACAGTAATTATAGCCAGTTTGATAAAGAGAATCTCCTAAGAGTGTCATGCTATCGTTCAATTTACATAGGTCAATCGCTTTATTACAATACTCCAATGACTCCTCGTATCTTGAATTTTTAGTATAAATAACAGAAAGATTAAAGTAGATTTTAGTAATCGTTTTGTCATTTATAACTCCTGGATTAGCTTGAATTTCACTTAAACAATTCATTAAAGCTACTTCTGCTTTTTCGTAATCACCTTCCTCGAATAGAATAAGCCCTAAGCTAAGCTCTATTTCAATTAATTGATTTTTGTTTTCATCAGTTTCCTCCACTTGTAATTGCATAAGTTCATTAAAATCTCCAAGAGTCTTCTTAAAATCTTTATTTAAATAATATTCAGCTACTGTCTCGTGCCATAATAAAAATTGTTTTTCAGCTTTATTCAAAGCCCTCTTTTTTTCTTTTTCGATTTTAATGAGATAGATTAAGGTAGTATAATCTCTCCTTGCTTTCAACGTATGAATTATGTCGCCAATCTCGGTTTTTCTTATATCATAACTAAATTCTTCTTTTTTTTGTCCGTATAAGTAACCCATTGATACACCTAATCTTTCACTTAACTGATAGACCGTTAAAGCAGATGGGTTCTCTTTTCCAGTTCCATTTTCAAGACTACTAATTAGCCCTTGTGTGCAAATTTCATAAGATAATTGTGCTTGTGTTAAACCTTTAGATTTTCTTAATGATTTTATACGTTCGCCTAATGTTTTTAATGGCTTGCTGTTAATATTCGACATAGATACCTCCAAAAGAAATATTTATAAATATTGTTATAATATGATTCATTATACGGGGAAATTAAAAAGTCTTAATTAGTACTTTTAAAAGAGCATAAAAAATCTACATAGATAAATTCACGAAAAAGAAGCTTTTATCTATTAGATTTAAGTCCCGTCAATCATTTATAGAAAAGAGAACTTCCATATATCTAATTTTACTACAGATATAACGCAAGCTCTAGTTAGAAAAAGAAGACTTACAAGAGGTTTTCAGTTAAAATAAGCTGTCATTTCGTTGTTAGCGACAGAGCCTACAGCGTTTCTAAACTATGAGAATATGACTGAATGTTTGGGCCAAGCACATCCACGGATTAAAAAAGCTACCAAAGTTTTTATATCGAAAATGAAAAAATTATCAACCTAATTGTTTGTATAGAAGAAAAGAAGCAAATTGAAAACGCCATGAACCACCTCTAACAATTAGTATATTTTTCAATACGGCTAAGTTTGTCTGACAAGTCGCTTATACGATGTTCTTAATATAATTTTGCTCGTTCGTGCTTGTCTTTTTTTCTGCGTGTACTTCTTGCTTTTTCTCATGCGGCTAACACTTTCCACGAGGGTTTTAAACCCTTATCCTTTAGATCCATAACGATTTCCCACTTGCTCACGATATCCCCTTTTTATTCTTTAATCTTATAATAAAGTGTCCGATTTATTATATAAGGAGTGGTTTAGAATGCTTATACAGGAAATTAAAGAAACCTCAATTAATGATTTTAGAACTGACTTATTGAATAAGGTAATTACTCACGAAGAACGGCTAGAAACATTGAATCCTAATTATATATACTATTATAAATCTTGGAAGACTTTAGCTGAATTCTTCATAAAAAACTCTTTAGTCTCTCTCAAAACAATTGAAGATTTAGATAAAGAAACATTGGATTCTTTGATCATCAACCTAGAGTATGATATCAGTATTAACAAGCCGCTATCTGAATTATTTTTAACTTCCTTTGCAATCCTTTTAGCTGCAATTAGCGTAGTTTCCTTGATAACGACAGACGTTTATAACGAGATATCACTAACTGTCTCAGCGATTATACTAGCGGTTACCTCTTTATTCATAATAAAAGATCATAAAGATAGATCTACAATCTCCACGAAAAAAATATATCTTTTAAATCATTTAAAACTTTTAAAAGATAAAGCATGACATCCTTGTAGCATTATTGATAATATTCATGTTCGCTTCTATTTTCTCGTTTTATTTTATTTTTATCTTGATTTTGCTACGCTAGCGTATTCAGCGCGGCTATAAAAGTGACCAAGTGTTAAGCTTATAGTTTAGATCAAAGGATTAAGAGGTCACTTGCTCATTTTGAATGGAAAGACTTCACCTTAGTAAAATAAGGTAACGAAAATTAAGTCTACCAGTGCGTCTGTCACATTTTTGGCTGTGCACACAACCGTATTAAAATCAGCTCGGGCGCTCGTTTCAATGGTACCCGCTAAAATCTTCCGAACAATTCCTTTCTTTCACTTTAATAATGGCGCCAAGTTTCTTTGTTTTTCTTGCTTACAGTGTGAATTAGCGCTTGGGCGGCGTTTTACTCTGCTGCGATTTGCTTAATGTGTGCCGTTGTTTTCTTTAAAACTTTTGGATTATCGTTTAACGCGTCAGAAGAACGCCAAGCGTTCTCTCCTTCTCACCAAAAGAGGGGATTTCCCCTCTTAGCGCATATTCCCCCGTTCTCTTAAGCTCGTATACGTTACATCTTGGCTGACAATTAAATGATCCAGCACTTGAATGCCGAGGCACGTTCCCGCTTTTTGTAGTCGTTTCGTGATCAGAATGTCTTCTTCGGACGGTTCGGTATCGCCTGAAGGATGGTTATGGCTGACAATGATCGATGATCGACGCCCCGTTATTGAGAATGGCCGCCTTGAAGACCTCTCGTGGATGTACAATGCTGCTGTTTAAGCTTCCGGTGTGCGCCTGATGAATCGCCACCACACGGTTTTTGGTGTTCAAGACCAAAACCAGCAATACTTCTCGATCCACATCGCCAATGATCCCTTGAACCATCTCCACCGCATCGGTTGGTGACGTAATTGGGCTACACGTCTCTTCTACCTCGCGAACAATTTGCTTAATGTGTTGGACTTCATAGATTTTTTGCATTGCCTTCAGCTCCTTTGATTTGGTTGCCGCGGCCCAAATCCTTGTAAAAAGGAACGTGATGGAGCGCCTCTGGCGCTGCGGGGCTTCAAACAGCGGCTAGCACGCGTTTGGAAACCCAATGATGTAGCCCGGCGTTTCGAACGCTTGCGTTGATTACGGCGGCTTCACAACTTGGATTCCTTACGCGGACTTCCGGTGTGCCGATCCTTCACGGACTCATGCGCAAGGATTACACTGAGGAGACCAAAGAAGAAGGATGCCACGATAAAAAGCAGCCAATTGGCTGCTTATGTACAAAAAATGCCTTATGAATCTATTTCACCAGGTATAAAGCTCACTCTTCTAACTCGAAACCAGGAATCACTTTCGCCAATATTTTTTATTATGGCTGACCGTGTAATTTCCCCCCTCATCTTAAGATCTACCAAAACATTTGCCTATTAAATTACCCGTTGAAACGGTGTGTCCTCTTTTAACTGCGTGACCTTATCTGATCAAGTTTTCTCAAATTTTAAACACCACGCTAATTTATAGACAACAAAACAGTCATCAAAAATTTCTTTCTCCTTTATTGCAAAACAAGTGTAATTCTTTTAACTTACAACCGATAGATAAGGTTAAGAAAATTAATTGAGGTGGAGTTATGCAAAACGACGTTGTGACTGATTCAATAGTAATTAAAGCATTTGAGAAAAATATAGCCATCATTCGGTTTACGTTAGATAGAAAGGTTGCATATGTTAACGATTTGTTTGCACATACGATGGGCTATACAATCGAACAATTGCAAGGGAGCCATCATAAACGTTTATGTTTTGAGGCCTTTGCTGAAAGTGAAGATTATGAATTGTTTTGGTCTCATTTATATTCTGGGCAAAGTTTTCAAGACAAAATTAAGCGTAAAAAATCAAACGGAGACGTAGTATGGTTAGAAGCGACTTATATGGCACTTTTTGATGATACCAATCAAGTTGTAGGTTTTTCAAAAATGTGTACTAACATTACCAAACGTCAAAAAGCTATCAATACATTCGCAAACGATTTAAAAGAAATGTCAGGCAGTCTTAATACAAAAGCTGCCTTGGGCATTGAACGTACCGAAGAATTAGCGGAAAGTATTCATTCTATATCAAAGCTATCTGAAGAAAACAAAGAGAAACTGGTATCTTTAGAAGCGAAAACAGAAGCTATTCAAGGGATTTCACACACTATTGAAGGGTTCGCTTCACAAACAAACTTGTTATCGCTTAATGCCGCCATAGAAGCTGCCCATGCTGGTGAATATGGAAAAGGGTTTGATATCGTTGCTCAAGAGATACGAAGGTTATCAAAACAGATCGAAGCGTCCATTCAAGAAATCCATGAAAGTGTTCAATTGATTACATCAGACATTCATGATATTGCCAACGGTACTCAAAATGCGTCACATTTATCAAATCAAATTAAAAAACAAGTTTCTGAAACGATTGACGAGTACGGGACATTAACAACTAGCGCATTGTCATTAGATGAAAAAGCACTATCGTTCAAAGAGCTTATCTAATTATAGTAAGTCAGGTTCACGCCGCTGTTTCCGTTTGATATCGATAAAATTTGTTACAGTAGATATGTCCTCAATTCCGTCTTGAGGCGTATCCGTTCTTTATCTCAAACCGTAGTTGGACCCACTTATTAACCTTATAAGTATGGCTCTTTTTCTATACGTTCAAGTAGTGTCAAATCTAAAATACCTATTGTGAAACCCCTTCACTCTCTACCAATGGTTTCACAAATGGAATTATGATGAGATGATATAAAATCATTAGAAGAATAAAAGTCTTTAAGCAATCCTCCTTATGGTGCAAAGTGTCAAATGATACAGAAATCAACACTTCATGTTTTGACAAAATAAACGTTCCTTTGAAGGGAGAGACTTGGCTTTTTTACTTCACTGCTCTTACATGCGCATACCTTCCTCTTATTTTGAATAAGAATCGGTTCCTCGATAAAAAGGTACCAATTCTTATACTCAAGACCATGTATATTTATCAACCACTACTACATCTACTAATCAATGATGAATTAGTTTCCCTCATTACATATGAAGAGAATCATCAATGCGATTCCTTCTTTTTTCTTTCATTTCGCCTATTAACGTAAAGACAACGCATGCGATCCCTGCAAGAATAAAAATAGTCGAGACAGGGTTCGTAAAGAAATCTACTGGATTTCCCGTTGTCATTAATGCCCTTCTTAAGTATGTTTCAAGCAAAGGCCCTAAAATAAATCCTAAAATCATCGGTGCAATCGGAAAGCCATTTCGTACAAGGAAAAAACCGATGACACCAAATAGAAGCATGACCCATATATCAAAAACTGAACTATTTGTGGTATAAGCGCCGACAATGGTCAATACAAATATAATCGGGAACAAATATTGTTTTGGCACAGTCAACACACGGGTAAAAAGTTTCATCCCAAATAATTGAATCAGAAACACAAACACCATAGCAATAAAAAACGCGATAAACACCACATACACAATATCAGGGTTGCTTGTAAAAAATAATGGCCCTGGCTGAAGGCCATGAACCATAAAGCCCCCAAGTAAGATCGCGGTCACGGTATCCCCTGGAATTCCTAATGAAAGCATGGGAATGAGCGATCCACCTACGCTTGCAGTATTTGCTGACTCCGATGCATAAATTCCTTCCGGTGCTCCTTTACCAAAGCGCTTAGGCGTTTTCGATGCTTGCTTAGCTTGCGCATATGCCACTAAATTCGATGTCCCGCTTCCTAAGCCTGGCAAAATACCAAACGCAATCCCAATTAGTGAAGACCGAATTAAGTTCCAGCCATTCTTAATCGTTTCACCTAAGGAAAAAGCGAAGCCTTTTGCCTTAAAATCAATCTTTTGGCTTTTCGAATCACCTAATATCTCAATCAAGATTTGGGAGATCGCAAACAAGCCCATGATGAGTGGCAAAAGTGCAAATCCACCCTTTAACTCAAGAATGCCAACAGTGTAACGTTGAAGGCCATCAATTGGTGCGAATCCTACAAGACCAGCTGCTAATCCCAGAAAACCAGCTGTTATCCCTTTTAGCATACTCCCTTTTGCTAAAACGGCTACTAGAGACAAGGCAAAGAAAATGAGCGCAAAAAATTCAAATGGCCCCATTTGTACCGCGAAACGAGAAATAACAGGAGAGATTGTTACGAGCGCAATAAAACTTAATAACCCTCCTACTAATGATGCAACTACACCAATGCCAAGTGCCCTTAGTGGCTCACCGTTTTTTGACATAGGGTAGGCATCAAAAGTTGTTGCAATAGATGATGGTGTTCCCGGTATCCCTAAAAGAGTTGATGCGACCAAACCACCTGACACGCCACCCAAATGAAGACAAATAAGAAACGCAATGCCTGGAACAGGATCGAGACCAAATGTAAAGGGAACAAATAGTGCCATACCCATTGTTGCAGTCAAACCTGGAACAGTTCCAAAAAGGAGCCCAACTAAAACACCGAGCGCCATGAGAAGAATAACAAATGGCGTTAACGATTCACTTAAACTTTGGATTAACACATCCATATTGCTTCCCCTCTCCTCTAAAAAACGCCTCTAGGTAATAGGACATCTAAAAATTGGGTAAATACTAGATAAATGATAGCGGTTACAACAATTCCGCTACTTATACTTTTCAATATTGTCGTGATCCCTTTTTGTTTGGATAAATACCACGTTAAAAAGCTTAAAAATAAAAAGGTACTCAACATATAGCCAATGACATTAAACAAAACGCCATAAATCAACAGTGCTAAAAAACTAATCCCCATTCGTTTACTGTTTGCATTTAATTTGAGAACAATTGGTTTTGCTTCGTTATTTTGACTAAAAATTAGCCCTAATCCACATAAGAATAAAGCAATGGAGACAATTCTCGGCAAGAGGATAGGTCCCGGATCATCGACAAGAATCATAAACGACATGGTTAACGTATTTAAGAACATCGCAAGGCCAAGCATGGCAACAACGATCCCTATTACACGCTCTTGAGTTAAGCCCATCAGAATCCCTCCTCACTCTATATCTGAAAATAATTCATCGGCAATGCGCTGAGCTTTTTCCATCTCTTCTTGAGAAAAATCATAGGCTTCTTGTGCATTCATCAGCGTATGTTCTTGAAACGTAGTTTGGAGCTCATTTACGTATGCGTCATCTAATGCCAGCTGTTCGGTGGCCTCATTCCATTTCTCCACAATTTCTTGGGGCATATCCGGTGGTCCGTAAAGCATATGGACAACAGGAAACTCCACGTCATATCCTTGTTCGACTGTTGTTTCAAGCTCAGGCGCAAGCGTATCCCGCTCATTTGCTAACACCCCGAGGGCTTTAAAATCACCTGACTCTATGTAATTTAAGACATTTCCAACCCCCGTTACAGCAAAATCAATTTGATTTCCTAGTAATCCTGTCATACGATCTGATTCACTTCCAACATCTAAAATTTTGATTTCCGTATCCGTTTCAAGCCCTAATAATTCCCCCATAAAATGTGTGGTTCCGCCAATTTGAGAACCATAAATCACATCATTTGGATTGTTCCGGGCGTATTCTACCAGGTCTTCTAAGCTGTTATAAGGAGACTGAGCGCTTGTCACAAAGACTTGATTAACCGAAGAGTACGACCCAATTGTTGTTAAAGCATTCGTGCTAAATTCTAATTGACGAACAGCATAAGCAGAATGAAGGGCTTGATGGTGAAACAATAACCGATACCCGGTCTTATCGGCTGATCGGACATTTTCAAAAGCAAGTGCACCACCTGCCGTCGCCTGATTAACGATGACAATGTTTGCTCCTAGATATTTTGGGAGATGTTTTGCCATTACGCGTGCCGCTGTGTCCGTTTGGCCACCGGGGCTCGCCGGAACGTAGACTTCGATTGTCTGATTCGGATATGCTTCAATCTCTGCTTCGGTTGCTTGCTTGCCCTCTGAAGAGGAGCAGGCAGCAAATACGACCGCAATGAAGCCAATCGTAGCTGCCCTCTCTATTCTCCACATAATTCATCCTCCCTTACACTCTTATTTGGGATGTTCGATCTTGCAGTTGATGGACTGACACGTCGCCCCAACGTAAGTCTGGAACACGGTAGGTTTCGATTTTTTCCCAATCAAGTTCAACACCAATTCCAGGTACATTACGGTTAGGCAACGTCAAGTAACCGTTCTCATATTTAATTTTGCTTGTTACAATGTCATCAACATAAAGTTCAGGACCTGTAGGATCAGATGTATAGTTTAAATGAGGTAGTGCTGCGCCAAAATGTGCCATGGCAGCTGTGCCAATTGATAACTCTTGTGTCGTACCAATAAGTACACTTTTTCCAGCTACTTCGGCCGCATAAGCCGCCTTTCGTGCAGCTGTTAAACCTCCTATAAAGACTGGAGCAATATTAAAAATGTCAACCGAGTCCTTTTTGATCATCTCGTATTGTTGCCTCGGGCTCCATACGTGCTCACTAACAGGAAATTCACATTGTAAACGGAAATGGTTTAATCCCTCGTAATCATTCCAAAACGCGGGACTCTCCACCAATTCAAAGCGATACTTTGCGAGTCGTTTTGTTGCTCTTAAAGCATCTTTCCAATCTAATAGGTGACTAAAGTCGAGTGATTTAATGGTCACTTTTGTCCCAAACTCCGATTGAATGCGATCAAGGAACGCTTCGTCAGCATCTACATTTTTCCCCACATACAAACGGAACGTATCAAACCCTTGTTCCAATCGTGTGCGCACCACGTCAATGTTTTCTTCAACTTCATCCATAAAGCGATGCCTAAAAATCGGATAACAGACTTTTATCTTTTCGCGCTGCCGCCCCCCTAGTAGATCAGACATGGATATACCAAGGAATTTACTACATGCATCATACAACGCCGTATCGACGCCGTTCCGGATGAAACTTCCTTTTTCGTAGTAATATAGCGCTTGAGGGAAGTTCAAATCCAATTCTCGATTAATCGCCGCTGTATCAAATGGGTTTTTTCCTATGAGAATCGATTGTAGTGTGGCCTCTAAATCTTTCATATCCACAGAGTATCGCGGTAAATGAGAGAAATCAGACATTTCTCCTATACCCATGATGCCCTCATTTGTCTCAAGTTGAACAATGACATGTTTATTAACAAACCCTGTATGTCGCGGCACACCTACCGCAATCAATGTTACATTTGAAATCTTCACGTTAACCCCTCCTCATGACCCTTTAATAAATACGGTTTTCAATTCCGTAAAGAACTCAATTGCCGCTGTACCTTGCTCACGAGAATGAGAACTCGATTGCTTCATCCCTCCAAAGGGGGCTTGTAATTCTACACCTGCACTTTCCGCGTTCACTCTAATCAACCCCGCATCCATATCGTCAATAAACGTCATCATTTTCGTAATATTGCTTGTGAAAATGGAGGCACTTAACCCAAATTTCGAATCGTTTGCCACTTCCAAGGCTTCTTCTAACCCGTCCACTTTGATTAACGCCAATACCGGTCCAAAGATTTCTTCTTGTGCAATGCTCATGCTTGAATCAACGTCATCAAAAATTGCTGGTGATACATAATAGCCTTTAGCGAGTTCTTTCTCTTCCAAACGATCGCCACCATATAAAAGGGTTGCTCCCTCTGTTTTGCCTTTCTCAATGTAAGAAAGGACTGTATCTAACTGGCTAGCGCTCACACTTGGTCCCATCCAACTTCCTGTTTCAAGTCCATTTCCAACCTTCAGTTCACTAACTTTTCCGACTAATTTATCTTTAAAAGCGTCATACACTTTCTGATCGACAATGACACGGCTTGTAGCGGTACACTTCTGTCCAGTTGACTTTAATCCGCCACTAATCGTTGCGTCAACGGCTAAATCAAGGTCTGCATCTTCTGCAACAATCACAGGGTTTTTTCCACCCATTTCAAGTTGATATTTGCCTCCCCTGGAAAGAACCGCTTGGCCAACTCGCTGACCCACACCATCTGATCCTGTAAACGTAATTCCATCAACGAGTGGATGATCCGACAACCCCTGACCAATGATTGACCCACTACCAGTGATAAAATTGATGACACCTTTTGGAAATCCAGCCTCCATCAAGCATTCCATTACTTTATAAGCTGTAATCGCCGCTTCTGAAGCAGGTTTTAAGATAACCGCATTTCCATAAACTAACGCTGGGGCCATCTTCCAGACTGGAATGGCAACAGGAAAATTCCAAGGTGTAATGACGCCAACAACACCTAATGGACGACGCGTTGTAAACATAAATGCATCCGGATCTGTTGAAGGGATAACATCACCTGTTTTTCTCATGCCTTCACCTGCGTAATAACGTAAGATGGCGACGCCTCTTGCGGTTTCACCTTTCGCTTCAGGTAACGTTTTCCCCATTTCTCTTGTCATGGTTGTCGCGATTTCTTCTATTCGAGATTCAAGAATATCAGCCGCTTTAAAGAGAATTGCGCCTCTTGCAGCACCCGTTTCTTTACGCCACAGCTTTTGCGCTTCTGCAGCTGATTGAACAGCGTTTTCTAAATCCTCTTCACCAGAAAGTTGAAAATGTCCGACAATCTCATTCGTGTTTGCAGGGTTGATGCTTTTATCCGTTTTTCCTGATGTACTCGTCACCCAGTTTCCACTGATAAGGTTTTTTATCGTTACCTCTTCTACCACTACGATCTCTCCTTTATCTATCGATTTTGTACCGGTGTTAATCCCCATGTTTCTAATAAGGTCAACACTTCTTGTCGGTCTTGTTTATTCAAAGGTGCTACAGGCTCTCTTGTTGTTCCAGCTGTTAACCCAACTGCCTCCATGGCTTCTTTTATCACAACAACATTGTTTCCGTTATGGTATTTAGCGCGAAGATCCTCAAATGGCAAAACATACTCCCAAACATCCCAAGCTACTTCATAATTCTTTGATTTTAGCGCCTCAAGCAACTCAAAAGCTTTACTCGGTAAGATGTTCACAAGACCTGAAGTGAAACCAACAGCTCCGGCTTGCCAAAAATAAGGCGCCCATTTTTCTGCTGTTCCACAAATCCAAGCAATATTATGAGATTTGGGTACCTCGCGAACTAATTTTGTAAAACGAGGCAAATCGTTGATCGCGTATTTAACACCAACAAACTTCTCAATCGGAGCCAATTCTTTTATCACGTCGTCAGAAATATTGGGATCTTTAAAATAAACGAGGGATGGCAAATCGACTTGTTCAATAATTGATTGGAAATATTGGACCGTCCCTCTTGAGGTTATATAGGGGTGTACCGGCATGTGAATCATAATGGCATCTGCTCCTGCTTCTTTCGCAAAGTTTCCTAATTCTACAGCGGTTGGCACGGCGTAGCCAACACCTGCAACCACCAGCGCGCGCCCATCTACATACTTCACAACACGTTGAATTTCTTCTTTAGCCTCTTCGATGGAGAGTGCATAAAACTCGCTTGTATTGCCGCAAGGAACCACAACTTCTAAATCATTGTCAATGAGGTAATCAATATTTTCTTTCACGCCACTCCAATTGATGCTTAGATCCTCATGAAACGTTGTAATTGGAATCGCTGATATTGTTTGCAGTTTTTTTGAAAATGCCTGATAGTCCATATAGACCTCCTTCATTTGAATGCGTTATCATTTTTAACTAGAGAGGATGAACCCCCTATCATTCTTTCTGATGCGATAGAATAAATTCAGTCGTACGTAAGATGTGATCTTTCATTAACTGTTCTGCTAATGCGCCATCACGCTGTTTAATGGCTTGAAAAATGGCAGCATGCTCAACATACCCTTCACTTACTTCTTTCTCATATGAAAGTGCACGCTTTCGAAACGCTTGATCAAACGCCCTCACGTTATTTAACATGTTTTTGATCATGCCATTTTCGGCATGTTTGACGATCATCTCGTGAAACATAGTATTTTGCTGGATTAACGCTTCTGTCTGGTGACTGTCTTTCAGTTTTTGCATCGTTTGAACTTGCTCCTCCATACGCTCCATTTCAGCATCTGTCATCTTCATTGCAGCCAACCGACAGCATAGTCCTTCAATGGACGCTCGCAATAAAAGAATTTCCTCAATGGAGGTATTGGCATACTCGGAAACGTACGTCCCTTTTCGTGCAATGGTCTGAACAAAACCCTCATTCCCAAGAATGCGAAACGCTTCTTTAATTGGGGTTGTACTAATCCCCATTAACTGTGAGAGCTCTCGTTCTTTAAGATGATCACCAGGTAGGAAATAGCCGCTCACAATGGCTTCTTTAATTTTTTCTACAGCGATCTCACGCAGTGACTTTACATTTTCAACACCTGAACTGAAAAAATCTTGTGCCTGTTGTTGTTTTTGCATGTTTTGTTCCTCCAAATTTGATATCTGATATATCAAATTTTACAGAGAGAAATTTCCGCTGTCAATGTAATAAGATCAAAAATCACCAATGCGATATCATATCTGATATATCAGATATTAAACATATATTAAATCCCCTAGTAACATTCTGTCAATAATAAAAAGCAAACTTTTTCATTTTTCTTTCCCTGTTCTTATTTCTCTAAAGCATTTCACTGAATTGTTCATTCTGTTAGATCCGCGTTTGTTAATAGCGCTCAATATCCCGCTTAACCACGGCCAAAGCGATAAACATGCCCTATTGCAACCTTTTTATTTTTATGAAAAACTAGTAGTAAAAAATGAAGGAGGCTTTGCCAATATGTTGGAGGAATACAGGCATTTAAAAGGCAAGAAATTGGCTGATCTTGAGATTCGCAAAGACGCCATCGTTTTAAAATTTGAAGATGATACGTTTTTAGACATTTATCTTGATAAGCATGCACAAGCATTAAAAACATCGACAAACACATTGAAATCTTAATGACATTTTTTCCATAGAAAAAACAGCCTTAATGTGGATAAGCATAGGCTGTTTTTATCAAGGCTTAACTTGAAATTGTTCTTGCATGGTCTTTTCCCTCACACACACGTTGCATATCTTATCTATGAGTACCGACGTATTTACGATTTCACTTTTTTAATTAGGATGAATTATGTTTTGGCTTTATGACCTTTGACAATCGTACTAAGTAAATTTGTTTCGTCTGTGGTTAATTTTCTTTTTAGTTTCTCTTCAAATTCAGAGATCAACTGAATCAGCCATTCATCCTTTTTCATAGATTCCCCCCTCTCTTCTAACTATCTTCTATTATCTATTTCTAGACGTTCAGCGCAAGGTTTTTTTAAAAAGCCCCTCACTTAATTAGAGTCGGGAAGATCATAGCCGAATGGGTTTATGCATGTCTTAAGAGATTGGGTGTTGCGTCACTGAAATCAGTATGCTTCACTTATGAAGATTTTATTATTGAACGCCGTCCATACGGGCGTTTTTTAAATTCGGCAGAAATAGAACAAAGGGTGCAGGCTGGTGAAGAGATTGTCTGCGGTCATTTCGGAGAGCTCGTCCATGGACCTGGTGAACTGTTCATGCTATATGGGAGCTTTGTCTACGCCTTAGCCATCTACCCCGTAATCTTCACAGTCATTTTTCTCATCTTACTCAATGCGCTTAGAAAAAAGGCGAACATCTAATCTTTCCTATGCTTACTAAAACATGAGCTTAGCATGACCCTGAACTCATGGAACTAGGATACATTGGTTCTGAGACTGGAAAGAGAAAGGATCGTACCTGTAATTCCTAAAACCAATACTGTAATAAGAATAATATTGTTGCTTAATGAGGAAAAAATTGAAGCAAAAAATAACGTTATAACACTAAGACTGACTGTAAAAAACACCTAAACCTAAGAGTATGTTCTTTTTCATACTCACTGCACCTTTTTTAAATTAAAAATTATTACGTTCAAAAGGGTTATTAGCTTTCAAATGTTCAACCAGAGAGTATGGTCAGACTGTCTACTAAATAGATCCTTCTTTATTGTTGCAAATACAACAATATTATGATTGAATAAACATAAATTTTCACTTGAAAAAGTTAATAAAGCGGGGAGTTGCGTAATGAATGTCAGTAACCATAAAAGCATGTACAACAAACGATTTAAAAGAACTTCAAGAACTAAGTATTGAAACATTTAATGATACATTCAAACAACAAAATTCTCCTGAAAACATGGCAGACTATTTGAATAAGGCGTTTACTCTTGAAAAATTAAATGAAGAAATGTCTAATCGATTCTCAAATTTTTACTTTCTCTTTTATAAAAATAATCTTGCAGGTTATTTAAAAATCAATACGGGAGAAGCTCAATCAGAAATGATGGATAATGATTCTCTCGAAATAGAAAGAATCTATATCAAGAAAAATTATCAGAAACATGGACTCGGAAAACACCTTTATAATCTTGCTATTAATTCTGCTTTAGATAAAAACAAAAATAATGTCTGGTTAGGTGTTTGGGAAAAAAATGATAATGCAATTGCCTTCTATCAAAAAATGGGATTTTCCCAAACGGGAAGCCATTCTTTCTTTATGGGTGATGAAGAACAAACGGACATAATTATGGTTAAAAAGCTATAATAATCAAATAAAATCTATATACCAAAACATTTTAAAATCCATTGAGTACAAATTCTTAAATAGTAAAAGAGGGACACAAAATGCTAAGCGAAAAAGTTCATATTGCTGTACCAACAGCTTTTTTTGAAGATGAATCTATAAATGTTCAAGGAACAATAACGCATATAAAAGACCTATATAAACAAGGAGTAAAATCTGTTCTTGTCTCTGGAACTACAGGAGAACAGCACAGTCTAAACCTCCAAGAAAAAATTGAATTAATAAACGGATTAGAACTGCAAGAAGAACTCGTTAGTAATATGGAAGTTATCTTTGGTGTAGCTTCAATTAGACAGAAAGAAGCAGAGGAATTAGCTAAAAAGATTCGTCATTCAAAAATATCAGGTATCATGCTTGGGTATCCCCCTTATGTTATACCGACTCAACAAGAAGCATTCGTTTATACAGAGAGGATTATTCACCTTAGTAATAAACCTACAATTTTATATAACAATCCAAAAAGAACTGGATTTGATTTATCAGAAAAAAGTATAATCCAATTAAGTACGAATGATTTAGTGGTTGGAATAAAAGATGCTGGCAATAAAGAAAAAGTTGAACGAATAAAAAAAGGTATGCATAACAATTTATACTTTTATGCTGGTGGAGAACTGGATCTAGAAGAAAAAGTATTACACGGATATGATCGCCTTTCTTCCATTGCTGGAAATGTTTTACCGGCGGAAATTAGTCAATGGTTCCAAAAAATGCTTATGAAGCAAGTAGTAAGTAAACAAGAAAGCAAAATAATAGAAAATGTTATGGAACAAGTTTATCAAGGAAACGCTATTGTGAATCTGAAAATGCATATTAATAATAAGGGGATTGAAATGGGCGATTGCAGACATCCAATCGGAAACATTTAAACCCTTTGCTGGTTTTTTTGTCCTTTTCACCTCTGTATTTAATAGCAAAGCGATCTTATTTTTTATGAATTTCTTTATAAATTTAAAGCACAGCATAAAAATTGCTGCAATATAGAATGCCGCAGCGTACACAATCATTGTATAAATGAGAGTTTCAGAAATTATCATACATTACTCCCTTTTCACACATATAGTTCACCTTCTTTCTCTTTTTATGACCCGTTCAGAACCCTCAGCCTTTTTATTTGTGAATTCAACTGAAGCAACCCTATATGCTATTCCTTTAAAGTGTGTTATTTAGAAGTTGTGAGAGTAATGAAATAAGTTGTAGCCCTTTCATTTTGCTCCTTATTGTGAGAGGATTAATATACAGCTTAATTCTTAGCTGTTGAAGGAGAGTGCCCTATGTACAAAGTAGTCAGGTACGTTAATGGGATTGCTGAGACCTCAAAAGATGTAAACTTCAAAAACAAAACATTTTCTACTTTAGCTTCCGCAGAACTAGAAGTCAAAAAGTTGAATCTAGATCTGATTCTTTTTGACAATGACGTTTGGGAAATAGAATTTAAATAAGTAAGTAGGTATCTGCCTGCTTATTTTTTATGCCTTAAAGAGCTTTACCTACATGCGCTTTAACATTTTAAAATACCTATTTATAATAAAGTTTTAAAAAACCTTGAAAACGGGGACGACATTATGTAATCAAACAAAAATAGCGAGGTATGCATGATGACGAGACCAATGTTTAAAGACTACGATAGTGAAGAACGGCTTACAAAGCTGTAGAGCAAATGAAACAGAAGTATGATGAATTCCGTATTAAGGTAATTGTCCCCTTTCCAAAGAGCAATCAGACTAAAACAAGTTCCGATTATGGTCTGAAGAAAATGTTCAATATGATGGCGATGAGCCTAAGCTAGAAGACACCTTAACTACGTGTGGATTTAATATAGAACAGGCTAACATTATAATCCCACTCAATAACTGTTTCAAACGGACCAACGTTATGTTCAAATCCTGAATGATTATAACGGTAATGTCCCTGTGACTTTAGCCAATAACGCGGCGCCTATGCTTCTGAAATGACTGGTGTAATGAAGACTTGAGATATAAGAATGTACGTTTTTGGAACTTATTATTAAAAAAAAGACGCGTAAAAGCGTCTTTTTAAAATTTACTTCCACCTAATTGCTGCTCTGCCATTTGAACAAGACGTTTAGTGATTTCTCCACCAACAGATCCGTTTGCGCGAGCAGTTGTTTCCGGGCCTAAGTTAACCCCAAATTCAGAAGCAATCTCATACTTCATTTGATCGATCGCTTGTTGAGCACCAGGAGCAACTAAGTTGTTTGAGCTGTTTTGATTAGCCATATGTATCACCTCTCTTACTTTGGTGACGTTAGTATGCACAATTTAAATTGCATTATACGGCTTTTTTAAAAATGATTTTATGCAGTCCAACCAAGCTCATAAGTGTAAACTATTGCACCCTTATGTTGAGCATTCCCTCTGACATATTTCATATCAGGCTCTGCAATGAGCACTAATCGAAAGGTGTTAACATCCTCTTTCTCGACCCGATATTCTTTTAATTCACCATCTCTAAGTTGCTGCAATATTAATTCTGCTTCTGTTTATTTGTTTTAACGTCAATACATCTAAACGATCAACCATCCTCGCTAATTAAGTCAAGTATACGCTGAGAAGCATTATTATCTAAAAGAATATATCGATCTGAATCCAACCCTCGTGTTATTGTCATACTATCATCATCGTTTATCCAAATAGAAATAAACATGGTCATTGTTGATTCGCTATAGTTATCGATCTGAATGAAATAATCTGGCTCTTCGGTAGGAATATCATCTGGACTACTATTCACATTTTCAGCTTCACTAATCATTTTTCTAAACTCATTGATGGTATCTTCGTCATTAATAGGATCTTGTGAATATGACAAGGTATGCTCGTCTTCATATATGCCTACTATCAGTTGTTCATCTGAAGAATTACAAGCGCTAAGTATTGAGAAGCCAATGCAAATACTTATAATTTTTTTAATCATACGGTTTTCCTCCAAAAAAGTTTGTCGGGTTATATCTATTTCACAATTTATTGTTATGCGCTAGTGTGTGCTTCCAGCAGAGATGTAATGGTTAAGATTGGATTCTCCCAAATACCCACTTCCCAATATCTTTCCCACATAGGTACCTAATCTTAACATTATTCATTACTATTTAGCATTACTGTTTTTTTATTAGATTGCGTAGATATGATTGCGTAAACTTTAAATTGTCCTGAACGACTGGTGACTGACGTCTCGAGTGTCCCCACATAAAAAAAGACAAAAGCATAATAGAATGTTAAATTTAATTCTTTTTTCTGTAACTATGAATAGAATCATTACTAGAATCTTTATTAGTACATTTCATAAACCCTTTACTAGTACTTTAACTAGTACCATGAATAGCTAATCCGATAAAAGCTTGATGCACCAATCGTTTTAGCTTTTCAATAGTAGGATTCTAGAACCAACGTAACGAATTCACCTCGAACGCTCTTTTTTCACATTTTTCCTGCATCAACTAACAGCAAATTTCTAAAACCAACAATCAATTTAGTAGATTAAACAGCTAAATTCGTTTAATTCACAGTAGTAAAATATGGAAATACACATGAATTCTAACCTTATAACAGTAAGATTTTGTGTCGATTGCAGATTAATGCCTAGCACAACGTCTAAAAAAAGTACGTTCATAAAAAGAGAACATGACAAAACCCATTGACCTCAAGGCCAATGTTGTCAGAATTTTACTTTTTGTGGTTTTAAAAGGGAAATTCCTCTTCTATTACTTGAACACCGTGATTTGTTTGTCTATCACGCGTACGTGTCAAAGACGATGTGAGCTGAAATGCTTCGTGGTGTTGTTCACAGTCACGCCATTCAAGCATGTCTTGATGATGAACCGCGTTCAACCCTTGGAGGTTGCTTAACTTTTTGTAGATCATATTAGCGACAAATGCGGTTTTTTGGTTTGCTTCGTGATGAAGGTCGTTTACGAGTGCCTGCATAGGGTAATACAATGTCTCCAGTTTTGTTGCGATTCGCTGATTTAAATCCATTAAGTGTTTCTTGAACGTATGAACCGATGTGACCCCTGTATGCTGTAAGTTCGCAATGATGGCATTCCGCTGTTCCACATCTTCTTTTAAACTAGCAACGCGTTGAACGTTAATCTCATGGTATAAAGCCTTAAACACAGTGGTTTTCAGTGTAGCGTCTTCTAGGCTTCTTTGTAAAAATGATACTTGTGCCGAAAGGTTCTCTTGATTCTCGTCATCAAAATATGGCCGTGCTTGCGCATAGTTTTCTTGTAATGCTTCATATCGTGCTTGTTCTTCGGAAAGGGCATTGAGTATGTTCGGAAATTTATTGATCATAATGCCTCTTAAATAAGCCGAAATGGCTTTTGCTTCTGATAGGTCTTCTTTATGTATGCCAGAAAATAAATCGTACAAGGAATCACGATACATTTTTCTTAGGATCGCGGTCAGGTCTTCAAAATGAGCAAATCCTCCTTGCATCTTTGCAGCTTCAAACAATCCATTAAAAAAGCCTTTTCCGGTTTTTAAGATTTCTTGTGTGACGTCATCGGTCAAAATCTCTTCCCCACCACACTCAAAAGCGACTTCTTCCAAACGGTGTTGTTCTTCATTTTCCGTTACGTACTGGCGGTTTACATCTAGTGGGAATTCAATTTCCACATAGTGACGAAAATGTGCCTTAACGAAGCGGGCGGCAAACCCCATCTTCTTTTCAATGTCTTCCACTGCGTCTGATACAATGGCTTTTGTAAACCCACGTACGCGAGTGGATTCGTTGGTAAGGAGGTCTTTTAATTTGAGACGTTGCTTGGTGTTGTTGGTTAACGACACGTCAAAAGCAGCCACTAGCAACAATTTTTTTGCTGCAATCGTAAGTGACTGAAAGTTTTCCGTATAAAAAAAAGAGAATTTTTTCATATAATGATAGGTTGCATGTTTGGCTTCAAGTTTATTCATGCCAAAATTCAATTTGTATGCATGTTGGCCAAATTGAAAGGCGGGGGACAAAAATGGTTTGCGCCCGTATTCATAGACTGCGGTTGAAAGGGGTTTTGATAGTTTTTGTACCACGGTTTTGGCATAGCGCACCGTTGTACGGCAAGCAGCGGCAATTTGATGAACATCAATATGAATGACGCCTAACCAGTCTTGTTTGGTGGTCAAGTATAGGCAAACGTCGATTTCTTTTGATGAGGCATCGTTGATCAAAAAATGGTGCATATCTTTAAAAATCATGCGTTGGTTCCTCCTCTTTCATTGAAAGGAAGAACGTCGTCAGGAATTGTCGTAATGTGCATATTCATGGTAAAGTTCTCCCTTCCTATTGAGTTGAAGAGAAAACCCTGATACAATAGTATATAGAACACAGACTTAAGAAGACAGACTGGTGCCCTGGTAAGGTGCTTGTCTTTTTAAAACAAAGCACATTTGAATGTCTGGTGGGACAATATCTATTGTGCGGGTTTTCTCAAAGGAAGTTGAGTTGGTAGCTCAACTTCCTTTTTTATTTTACGGTTGGTAACTGATCCGCTTCAGATACGATCTTAGAAAAGTTGGGACTGACAACAAATGAAACCCCTACTACTTTTCTTGATTCTTTGTACTCTTTTAGCTCGAACATGATATCGGTTTTATTTTCTAAATCTTTTTTTGCTTGCATGATCACTTTGGCTTTTAATTTTGAATAGAGTTGATGAACATCATTCGGCACATGAAGGATGTCTCGAAACTCTTCAATGGAATAGTATCTACTTTCCCCAGTCGCTTCATATTGTTTTAGAAGCTCGTACATTCTACCGCTGTATTTACTCTTTAAAGATAGGACATTCCCAAGCTTAAAGCTTGTGTTGTCACTTAAAAGTTGTTGGTTTAGTTGTAGTAAGTAAGGTCTCAGCATTTCAGAGAACTCTAACTCCACGATCCCTTGTCCTTTATGATAGGTAGCACTCGAAAGCCAAGAAAGAACCGTTCGTTTGTTCTCTTTGTTAATCGTCACCGTTTTTCCTATAAGACCATCAATGGTATCTTGGACAATCTTATAAAAATTTTTTGATTTAATGCCTATCAACTTGGCTAATTCCTCTACTTTAATACTTTGTCTTCGAAAGTTCGTATCGGATTCATTAATAAACGATGCCAAAACCCAAATAATTCGTTTCTCTTGTAACGTCAAATCTTGAGGGGTTTCAATAAGGGTATTTGCTTGATTGACGGTTTCTTCATTGGATATTAATGATAATTGCTGATTCATTGCCCCTACCCCTTTCCTAACTTGTCCTCATTTTATACCAATCTATTAATTGAAATCCACTCCTGCAAAAGGGACATTTCTTAAAATGACCTTTAAATGCTGACGTAGTAGGTATTTACTGGATTAAATTAATTATCAACTTTTTTAAATGACCCTTTTAGGGGAGTTAACTGTCCCTTTTAGAGGAGTAATACGATGCCTAATTGTCCCTTTTAGAGGGGTTAAGTGTCCCTTTTATAGGAGTAGTGCCATCTGTAAGTGTCCCTTTTATAGGAGTCAGCTGGCACGTTATTGATGATGTGAGCACTTACTTTCACATAATAAGTTGTTTTGAATCACTATTTTAAGCTTCTTTGTTTCTTTTCTCATCATAATTGATTTAAATGTGTTGTTGTAAATTGTTAAATGTCCCTTTTCAATAGGTTCATTTGAATATACTCCTATAAAAGGGACATTTCATGTAGTCGCAAAACAGCCCTTCTTTACTAGCGAATGCTTTAAGATTCTGAAATGCATTGCTGAGCTGTAGTTTCGTAATGATATGATAATCACGTTTTAGACACCATTTAAACATTGGTGTGTCCATCTATAAGAGGTCATCATTTTTCGGCGTCTATGGGTAACAAATAAACATTGAATAGGCACTGACCTCGCTTCAAAACCCACAAACCTTAAAACAACTGCTTCTACTATGACGAAATTCTGAAGAAGTCCCCTTAAATGTGAAAGCCTTTATCTTCTCTCGAATGACTGATCCAGTAAGAACGCGTGTATGAATTGACGGTTTTTAGAATAATAAATGATCTAGACAAACATACTAATCTTACTTCCCAAAAAGGGGGATGAAGATGTTTTCACATGACTTTGAGAAAAATAAGAAGTTATTTCTAGAGGCAATTGGTGAACAGTCTGACCTTCATCAAAAACATGTGTATTTGTCAGGAATGAAACGGTTTGGTTCTTATTATCTGTTGGGTGAGTTTGATGACGAAAAATTGGACCGCTCCATTAACTACATGAACAGTTTACAAGAAGAGGTTGTTGAAGAACGGTGTATGGAAGAAGAAGTTAAGATGCCTGTACTTTGTTTAGCAGAATCGACACTTCAAACGACTGAGGAAGCTGTATCAATTCTATATTTGGGCCGCTGTGTTTTCTTTTTAGATGGCATCCCATTTGCATACAATTTGCAAATGACCCAATTGATTCAGCGTAATTTAGAAGAATCGACGACTGAAAGGGTTATAAGAGGACCGCGTGCTTCTTTTTTAGAAGACGCTCAAACGAATGTCTCCTTGATTCGGCAGTTTGGTGAAGATGAGAATTTGATAACAGCTAAGCATAACATTACAAATCAAGGGAAAACAAAGACAGTCTACTACATGTATAACAAGGAGAACACCCCGTCAGCAACGATTAAAGAAGTACAAGACCGTCTAAAAGCAATTAATCACGCCAATATTGAAGATTCAGGAAAAATGGAGAGTTTTCTAGACAATTCACCAATCTTCTCCCCTTTCCCACAAATTCAGAGCTCTGATCGCATTGATCGCATACTAGCTGGGTTTGAAGAAGGACGAGTTGCAGTACTCGTGAATGGATCTCCTTTTGTCTTTATGGTTCCAACCACTTTCGAACAACAAATGCAAGCACCAGATGATTATTACGAGCGATGGATGATTAGTTCCATTATTCGAATTCTGCGATACATTGCTCTTTTTATTACCATGTTCGTCTCCCCTATCTATATTGCGTTAGTATCGTTTCACCAAGGATTGATCCCAAATGAACTATCAATGACAATTATGAATTCGCGTATGAATATTCCCTTCCCCGCGGTAGGAGAAGTCATATTAATGACGTTGTTTATTGAATTACTTCGTGAAGCAAGTATTCGTTTGCCAAATCCTCTAGGTCAAACCATTGGTCTAGTTGGGGGTGTTGTAATTGGACAAGCAGTTGTAGAAGCGAATTTGGTTAGCTCTATTATGGTGATTGTTATAGCAATTACAGCAATTGCTTCTTTTGCGGTTCCCCTATACAGCTTGAGTATGTCTTTCCGTATTTTAAGTGTTTGTTCTATTGCATTGGCGTCAACATTAGGACTGTACGGTGTAGCCATTTATTTTATTGCGGTTACCATTCATTTATCGAGCTTACATAACTATGGTGTCCATTATTTTTCGTTTAAATTTTCTCTTAAAAGGCATGGGTTTTACGACCTCATTATACGCCTCCCCACGGTCTTAAAAGATAAGAGAGGTGCATAAATGGCTCATCCACAAAGGAATCAAACTATAACAACCTATCAATTAGCTGCAGCCTTGTTAAGTATGATTTTAGGTGTTGGCGTTATGAACTTGCCTCGTACATTAACAGTTGATATTGGGACGGCCGATGGCTGGATCTCCATTATTTTTGGAGGTGTCGTTATTACACTACAATATGTTTTTGTGTGTCATGCCTTTAAAAAGCACAATATATCATCAATTGATCAATACTCTCGGAAGGCGTTTGGGGTTATTTTGAGTAAGGCCATTAGTATAATGATGGCTATTTATTTCCTTATTCTTGGTGGTTGGCAAGCTGTGGCCATGAGTGAAATGATTCGTTATTTTCTTCTGGAAAATACACCGCACTACGTGTCCATTGTTACAATTATTCTCCTCTGTGCATTTGGTGTTTACTATTCGCTTCCAACGATTATAAGAGTGGCCTGTTTTTTTCTCCCTATCAGTGTAGTAGTGCTTCTTTTTGTATTAATTGTAGGGTTTAGGGATGCTTCTCTTTTAAATATTCGCCCTGTCGCGGCGGAAGGACTATTACCCGTTTTGCTAAATAGTCGAAATGGACTTCAGGCTTTTCAAGGAGTTGAAATAATTCTTTTATTAATGGCTTCTCTTCAAAAGGGGGTACGGCCTGTAAAAGCAGGAATAGGTGCATTATTATTTTCCACATTACTCTATGCGATGACTTACCTGATAGTCGTTGCTACAGTGGGAACAGTTGAAGTGCAAATGTTAACGTGGCCAACAATTACTTTAACGCACGCATCTGAAAGTAGCTTGCTTTTTACAGAGCGAGCCGACTCCTTTTTAATTACTACATGGATTCTTCAATTTTTCTTAACGAGCTTACTTACACTTTATGCGGCAGTTAAGCTATTTAAAAATGTCTTCTCTGTTAAAGGGAATTGGTTGATTATACCCGCTACGATCGGAATGATCTTGATTGCGCTTTGGCCACAAACAACCGATGACATTACTAAGGTTTCTGAGATGCAACAGTATGCTTTTGTAGGAATCTTCTTTCTCCTACCTCTTTTGTGCTACGGAGTTGTTTCGTTAAAAAGAAAGGATTCGATATGAAAAAGTTCATGCAATTTCTTTGTATGCTTTCCCTGCTGCAGCTCTCGGGTTGTTGGGACAGTTCAAATATTGAGAGCATATCTTTTGTAATGGGCGTCGGGATTGAAGCAGATGAAAACCAAGAGGAGACAATTCGTTTGCTATCGCAGCTATACCTCCCTTTAAATGATGAAAGCATGTCGTCGAATATGCCTTTCCGAAATAAATCTACAACTGGAGATTCTGTTTTAGATGCTATTCGACAACTAGAGTTGATTGATCAAGGCATTATGAGTGATCACCAAATGATCCTTGTATTAGGTACAAGTGCTATTAAAAATTGGGGTGTCGAAAAATTAATTAACCAGAAGGCAAGAGATGAACGGACTAAAAGCGGCATCAAAGTTCTAGTAACAGATAATTCTTTGGACACGCTCTTCTCTTACCCGAGAGGAGATACAGCAGCGCCCACTTCGAAAACTATCGATGATTTAAGCCAAAATATGGATCGTACAACAGAGGTTCCAGCCCCTGTAACTTTGGGTCTGCTTGCAGATGCTATTAGTCGTGAACAATCCATTCTCCTTCCAAATGTGACGGTTGAGAACAACGATATCAAGATGAAAGGAGCTTATGTTTTAAAGCATGGGGAAGAAATGGGCGGTTATATGAGTCCTAAACAAGTGAGTCTCGTCCATTGGCTCATTGGAGATGTGAAAGGCGGCATTCTTTCTAAGGAAATAAATGGATATCGCACTGTTTATGAAATTTTGGACGTACAATTGGATTCATTAAAGGTATCAATAGAAGACGAACGAATGAAGATTACAATTGGGGTAAGCAGTGATGGACGATTGGCGGAAAACTGGGATCCCCATGAAGATGCCTATGACCCACTCTATCTTAATGAAATGGAAAAGAGCTTTGAGATGCAGTTAAAGGAGGATGTTGACGCTCTCATTCAAGAATTACAAAATGTTTATCAAACTGATCCTTTAAACTTCCAACAATATGCAAAAATTCAAAACTATGATTTTTGGAAAACGAATCGTCACGATTGGGACTCCCTTTTTCAAGATGCTGAGTTTGACTATCAAGTTAATCTTTCAATTGTCGATTTTGGAACAAGAGGGATGCGTAACGAAATAAAAAATAAAAGTTAAACACAAAAAAGCACAAGCAATTGCCTGTGCTTTTAAGGTATTAGTTGTAGAGCGAGTGTATAGCATAAAGGAGTTCTTGTTTTCTGTGTTCACTAACATAGACTTTTTGTGAAAAGACCTCATACTGCTGTTCTCTAATCGCGCTTAAAATCTCTCTGTACATCACGGTTGCACCATAAACGCTAAACCTAGATTCAGGGGGATAGAGATGAACGGCCTCAAGGGATTCATTGTACAGTTGCTCTGCCTTTTTTGCCATTGCCTCCCAGAGGGCAATAAAGCGTGGCGTCACTTGCCCATTGCGCAGTTCTGCTTCATTCACCTGATAGGTTGCTAGTTCATCGTGTGGCAGGTAAAGGCGTCCTCGATTTAAGTCTTCTCCGACATCTCGTAGAATATTTGTTAGTTGCATAGCCTTCCCGAGCGCAATGGCACTAGTCTCTAACTGCTGATAATGACCCGGAGCGAGGATTGGATTTAACATCAAACCAACGGTACTGGCCACGTGGTAAGAGTAGTTTTCAAGATCGTCTAAAGTTTGAAAACGAATGTGTAGTACATCTAATTTTTGCCCTTTTAATTGATCTTTAAAATGTTGTTCTTCCATTTCAAAGTTTTGAAAGACGTTCCTTAAAGCGACCCACTCTGGTTTCATTTGTACATCACCACGAAGCATACGATCAAATTCTGTTTCAAAACTGTCTAGTAACAGACTCTTTTGTGTGTCAGTGTACCCTTCTTGATCGGCAATATCATCTGCTCGGCGACAGAATGCATATACAGCCCAAACAGCTTTTCGCTGTTCCATAGGTAGGAAGGAAAAGGCTTTGGAAAACGTCGCGGAGTGTTGATTCATAATGGATAAACAATAGGTGTAGGCCTTATCTAAATCAATCATTCACTTTCCTCCTTAGAACCTCTTCTCGTCAAGATAATTGTATAAGTGAAAAGAGCAAATAGTAAAGAGATGGTGAGGGCATGAATGAGCCCAATTGTTAAATTTTGATTATAGGTAAAGACCATCCCTACTCCACTTAATAATTGTACAAAAATAAGTCCTAGACTGGTGAGGCTAATCATTGTTAGCACACGTTGTGTTTTATAGAAACGTAGTGCCCAAACGGCAAAGACAAGAACGAGCAGTGCGAGGGACATCCCAGCTAATCGGTGGAACATTTGAGCAAAAACGATGGTTCCTTCACTAAATAACACCCAGTTGCCGCTGCATAGCGGAAACCCTGTACAAGCTGTTGCGGCACCCATGTGCTTAACAAAAGCTCCTGTATAGATAACGAGGTAGGCATACAAGGTAATCGCAATGATGAACCAGTGGAACCGTTTCGAAACAACAAGCTTTGTTCGAGTCAATGATTTTTCAAACGTGAACAGTGTGATTGCACTAACAGCTGCTAACGAAATAGCGGAAAAACCAAAATGAAGAGCCATAATGAGTGGTGGCTGTCCAAACACAACCTGTCCAGCTCCCATTAATCCTTGTACGATGATTGCAGTAGAAGCAAGGATGGCAAAAAACTTGATCTCATTGATATATGAGAGGCGTTTCCATGACCAAAATGATAAAAGTAGTACTAGCATTCCAGCTACACTGGAGAGTAATCGGTGTGTATATTCAATAATGGTTTCAAGTGTAGGGTTGTAAGGAATGACGTCGCCAAAGCAGAGGGGCCATGTTGTTCCACACCCCTGTCCTGATCCTGTTTTAGTCACGATTGATCCTTGAATTAAGACAAATAGAACGACCAAAGTCGTCAATATGCCAAATGCACGTAATTTCTTCATAAGTCACCTCGACTAGACGTCGTTGCCCTTTCAGCTGTAATCCAGTTTACGATGGTATCTATCATGATTTGCTGTTGGTCTTGAACGGAGATCGTTGCTTCATAATCACCAGACTGTGAACCGTAGACACCGAATTGAGCATGATTTCCACCTTGTATTTCAACTGTTTGTGTAGTTTTAGGTAAATTTTTTCCATAGTCGATTATTTTTTGTGGCGTGCTTAATCCATCTTCCGACCCACTAATGGTTAATACAGGAAATGTTGATACAGATAGAGCCTCATTATCAGCTGCATACGCACCTAACAAGATTAACCCAGACAACCGGTCGAGGTTTGCATCAGCAAACATAGAGGCAGCTGCTCCTCCCATTGAATGACCGCCAATGTACCAGTCCAATTCATGAAAGCGCGGATTTTTTAGTATTTCTTCTGCTTTTAATTGGTCAAAAATCGGCAAATTGAATCGTACGTTTGGAATTGCGACGGTAATCTTTTGTTTCGCGAGCTCTTGTCCTACATAGGCATAGGCGTTCGCATCTACCTTTGCACCAGGATAAAGAATGAGTCCGATCTTTGTTTGCTCTGCCTCAAACACGAGCCAGTCATCTACCTTTTCTCCCTCCCCTGTCATGATAATTCCTTCTTCTTTCACAGCACTGTATGTGTTTTGTGACCATAAAAGAAAACCAACTATCGGAACGATAAGTAAGAGGAAAAGAATAAGTAAAAGGATTCTCCCTTTTTTTTGCGCTTGTTTTGACTTCATTAGAAACGAATCACTCCAAACCCAATTAACACAAGCAGAATAAACGTCAAGCCAGTTACACTGATCAGGACATACTGTTTAGATGGTTGTTTTGATTTCATCAGCTTCTCAGTAAATGCAATAAAGAACAAAGCAATGAATAATTTGATCACAAAAACCAACGGAAAAGAAAGAAGAACGGTTAAGGCGATCCCAGAAACGAGCATCAAAACTGCGAGTATTCGAAACAGCACCGTTACATATGTTGACCGGAAAAACAGGTTACCCACAATTGAAAGAAATAAAATGGCCCAAGTGCCAATATGAATCTGATACAAAACGTCGTACATGTGTAAATTCTCCTCTTAAACTTTTATATATGTCTAAAATGACATATGAAACTAATGACATAATAACCAGATCCCTACGTCTTGGTCAAGCTGATATGGTATAGTTTTTGTATATTGACAAATTTAAGGGATGAATCGAATATGAGTCTTCGTTATGCGTTACTAGGAATTATTTCAAAACAAGCCGTCACAGGTTACGATGTGGTAAACATCTTTAAACAACAGATGATTCACTTTTGGGGTTCTACCCATAGTCAAATCTATACAGAGCTACACAAAATGGAAAAAGATCAATTAATTGATCATGAACTTGTCATTCAGGCATCGTCACCAAATAAAAAAATCTATTCAATTACAGATAGTGGACGAAAAGAATTAATTAGATGGGCCGTGGAACAGCCGCTAAAACCTGCTAAAATCAAGGATGAATTTTTAATTAAAACGACGATTTTTCCAGTTTTATCAGATGAAGAGATTCTCTCTTTATTGGATGAGGTCATTGAAAGAGAAACCCACACCATGGATATGACGAGGAAATGGAAAGACCATTTTAAGGGTCAAGAAGATCAAGATGTTGGAACGTTGTTAACCGTGGAATATGGGATTCGGTATGCACAGATGTATGTCGATTGGTGCATTTGGGCGAAAGGCTTCATTGAAGAGAAACGTCTATTAAATAAATAGAAACATGTGGCGTTTAACATACTTGATTAGACCAATAGACTGATCGATATCGGTGATATATCGAAAAAGAATGCAGGGTAACCTACATTCTTTTTGTGTGGAACCTAAGAATAGTATTTTTCTAGAAACTGCCGAATCGCACCTTTAAGATCTCCGGCCCCTCTCTTCACGTGATCAATCCACTCTAGTAACCCATAAACCGTAATTGACTGATCCACATGCGGATGGTGGGCATTAATGTAGTGCAAAAGCTCTTGTAATTGAGCCCGTTGCTCGTGGTTTAAGTGACGGACGATGTGGGTTTCCACATAATGATGAACGGCATTGCTAGAAAAAAACGTCACCTCTAAAAGTTGAGATGCTGTATTCGCAATAGACCGGTCCAATGCATATGCGAATTTCTTTAGTTGAAGGTAGACGTCTTGCGAAAAACGTAGGTTTAGTCGCCGCATCTCACCTGTTCGAACCAACCGATGTTGGCCGTTCGTGTGCTTTCTTCCGAGAAATACTGTTTCTCCATGCCAGTAGTCAAATACAAAGTGATTTTCAAAATGCTCAAGCATGGTCAGGTTATTCAAGCCTTGAAGCAAAATTGTTTCGCCGACGTCTTTAATGGGGCGTTCTGTGAGTCGACTGACATTGGCTAAGCTGCTATAAAACGAAAGCGAGATAAATGGTTTGCAATCTTGTTTTTTATCCGATCGTTTTTGACGCTCCCCTATCTTTTCCATGTAAGCCCTCTTCCCTCTTTGATCTCCTGGACAGTGTCCCTGACTTCTTCTCAGACTATGTCAAGCGGATCGCGATTATGTCACTGTTTAAAAACGAACCAAGTGGTCACACTGAATAATAAAGAGTCGTTAAACGGAGGAAATATGATGGGACTGAAGATGTCGAAGGAAGAAGCAAAAGAACTTGCTAAAGCATGTCAAACGTTAATGGATGAAAAGAACCACCCGAAAAAAGTAAAGCGCTAGCGAGATGGACTTTTTGTAGGGACAGGAACGAGTACATGGCTACACATCAAAACCCCTCTTGATTAAGTAAGCAACTTAATCAAGAGGGGTTTGATTTTTCAGTGTTTATAAGAAGAGGTCTATAATAAGCCACTACGCGCAAAAAGCGCGGTTGCATCTGTGTACTCTTCTTCGTCTTCATTCGTATCATAATCGAGAACCGGAGCGGTTGGCTCAGGTTTCTTTTCAGTTGACGATCCCTCTAAATGAGGCGCGACTGGTTTATATGATGACATATAGGTATTCGTCGCCCCCTCTTCTTCTAGCTGCATATACGCCTTAAGCGCCAAGCGAACGTATTGACTAATCGCTCCCCTACCTTGTTGACGTAAATCCTCGATCTTCTGATCAATGTCCGGGTGATCTACTGCATTCCAAGATATAAGAGTTTTTTTGTTCATCCGTTTACTCCTTTGTGGCTGCTACTTCGTCTTTACGCATCGAGTGAATTTGATCACGTTTTAAAATGGCAAGGTTGTAATGCCCCTTTAAGTTTGCTAGTTGTGGTTCTGCTGCTTCAATTGTGGCGTCGTGTTCTTGTAAGGCACTCTTGAAGGCATCGCCAACAATATTGGCTCCCCCACCGGTAATGTAAAAGCCGTCAATAATATCACGATTTGGAATGATGGTGTTGAGTTTTGTAATCACCGCTTCACAGAAATCATCAATCGGTCCGTCTACTAAATGGCCAAAGCTTGGGTGCACACGGTCACTAATTTTTGCTGTATGATCTCCACGTCGAAATCCGTCTTCAATTTGGGAATACTGCACATCTGATAGACCGCTGTCATGCTTTAAGGCTGTAGCGATTTGTTTGTAAATATCATTTTGACCCGTTTTCAACACGTCTGAAAGCTCAGGAATACGTTTTAACCCACGGTACGTATCAATAATGGATGTACCTGCACCGAAATCGAATACGGTATAGGTCTTGGTTTGTACGTTTTTATTAATTTGCTTTTTGTCGTTCATATTCTCAGAAAGCAACGTTCCTAATGGCTGCTCGTTAATGGTGACATCAACCACATCAATAACTAACTCGCTTCCATTACGCGTAATCACATGGGTCCCTTTTAAGAAGCTTTTCAAATCTTTATCGACATCAGTCCGAACTTCATCAGACGGTAGTGACGCAACGAGAACCACTTCTATTGATTTTTTGTTAAAATCGGACGCAAGTTCTGCCAAAACAAATTCAAAAAGCAAACGGAAATTGGCAGATTCATAGCGCTTATGGTGCGTATACGTTGGCATCAAATCACTATGGGCAATGCGCTCTTTAATATCACGACCCCAGACGTATTTCTTTCCAATTTTAAGCTTACTCTCATAAAGGTTATAATCGTGCTCCCCTTCTAAATTTGAAACACTGCCTACACCTAGTGCTTTTTCATTTGCAATCATGGATGGTGCAATGAGAATTCGTTTTTCAGACCTCGCCTTTACTTGTCCATTGCCAAGGTCGATTGCGAACGCTTTTACCATATGTATATATCATCCTCTCTACTCTACCAACGTTTGGTACTTACTAGAATACGAGATATGGCCACAAAAATCAAGGAAAGTATATCCAATAAGATATCTTATTGGATATCATAAATAAAATATTAGGGATGGATATCTATTAGGATATCTTAGTAGATATCTAAAAATAAAAATAGCACCTGTTAAGGTGCTAGTCAAGGCCAAAAGAGCGCTTCAAGGCATCATCATAGTGTTTTCGTTTGTACGCATGAATAAAATCTTCACGTTTCTGAACATCTTCTTCTTTTCGGAAAAGCCCTGCTTTTTTCATGCGCTCTTCAGAAGGTTTGGCCGCCCATTGTGTTAACGCATCATCACGTAGCTGGAGCTCAATGCGCGTTCGTGTTAACGCATCATCTAATTTTTCGCGCTGAAGTGCTTCAGGATTCTTAGGCTCTGGAAGCATGCGTTTTATATCAGCTTGTAAGCCTTGTGTTACTTCTTGTTTTACTTCCTGGCGCAATTCTTGTTTAATCTCTTCTTTTAAATGCGGCAAATACTCTTCCAACATGTCTTTAAAATCATCAAATGTAGGGACTCGACTCAGTTCTGTACCTTCTGTTTCGACATCTTGTGGGAACGGTCTAAGTGTAAATTCATCGCGTTCTTGAATCATGTAATACACTGCATCTAAATTAAACATATTCTTTTTCTCTTCATCGTACCGATACTCTGCAATGAATAAACCAATTTTGAGATCAGATTCATCGTACACGCGTTGTTTACTCGTGGACCGATTAATATAATGGATGCCCTTCTTTTCCAGGTCTTTAAACCATCGATCAATTGTATTGGTATGCATACTAATGGTGTCATCTTGAAACATGATTTGCATTTGTTCACTAATTTCATCTGTGAAATCAGCAATACGCCACCATCTGTCTTGTTTTGTTTCCATAAGCCCCTCCATTAATCGTGCACTACTTATCATCTACTCGTCATTAGTAGACCACTAATCTAGCAATTTATCTATTTGTCCCCTTATTTTACTACTGAAACCAGCGATTGTGCAATTTAGAAAAGAAGATCAATAGTAAATTAACCTACACTAATGGTGCACCACAACCCAACCATTGACCATCAGTAGACCATTTTTAACAAAGTGATTCTCCACTAATGGTGCACCGATAAAAGACTACTAATCACTAGTGTTCAACTGATTAAAAGAAAAACTTCCCGCGTCCAGTTTTCATAAAGCTAATGAGAACAATAAAAAGGAATATGCGATACTTTGTTTTACTAATGGTGGACCAACATATAACCATTAACAACTAGTAGACCACTAAAAGACAGAAACCCTCTGCCACTCTGATGATGTATGAAGTTTAATGATCTTTTCAAGAAGTGAATGTAGGAAAAGAGGGGGATTCCAATAGTGCACCATGATTACTACAAGATCCACTGGTGGTACACTATCGACAATTATTATAAGTGAGAGTTCCTTACATGGAACCTTTTGTAATTGAAGTATTAGATAATGAAAATTGAATGAACCTTTTGAATGATTATACTCGTCTTCGTTGATCCCTTGCAAAGGCAATATGTTGCTTACATAAAATAAAAATGAATATATAAGGGTTCTTTCAAACGTTAATAATCGGGAAATCTAACCAGAGATCGACTTGTGCAGCTGATTTATAAACTGAATATGTGTTCCAGTATTCGTTTAATGAAAAGAGAACAAAAAATCTTCTATAGTGAAAGGGAGTAGTGGACCACTACTAGTATAAGGTCCACTGGTGGTCGAGTATAATGGATGATCCGAAATGAAAATAAGTCGATTTGAGTGTGTAAGAGCGCTAAAAAGGAGCTTTACAGCACATAAAGTCAAAAAAGTGAGTGGTTATAAGAGTTCAAAAAAGTTTACTAACATGCATGTTGTTGTGAGAGAGCTTATCAAGGCATCTGATCAATAACCTAAGCATTGGTTAAGATTAGAGTTGAAACAAGAGAACAAACATTGATGTAGCATTTGGTTAAATTGTTTCAATCACATTAAAGAAAGGTAATAGAAACGTTAAACTCCTATTACAAAACACAAAAATCTGAAAATTAGTATTGATTTCTGACTATTTTTCCTTATGATTACAACTACAAGAAATCTATTCCAGTCATCTTAAGAATCCTCAATCAAGCTAATGATGAAGCACCTTGGTCAAATCATAGCAAGCATCTTATGGTGCTCATGGAGGTGGGGACTTTGGAAAAGCTGAAGCGACGTGTCGATCATGTTGAACTCGCATATCGGGCGTATTCCATTCGAACCTTTGATAATCGGTTTTACGTATTAAAGGGGACTTATGCGATTGATGAAGAAAACGGGGACGTGACAAAAGTTGCTGACCTTTATTACCGCGTCCGATCTGCGCAAAATCGCGATCATAAATTGATCGCAAAACGAAAAAATCGCTCCGATGAATTATGTATCTGTAGGCGAGCAAAGCATTCGTAATACGTAGATAGTAATTCTGTAAAGGTTGTGATACTACGACCAACGACATATCAATTAAATATTGGCTGCCTTAATGATTTTTAAAGCGTGATTGTTAAGGTTTACATGATAAAAGGGTTTGCGAGTACATTCCTAAAACTTGCCACAGTGATGTGAGCGCTAATGAATTCTCCGGTTCTTCGTATATGCCTTAAACGTTGTGCATAGAGAAGCTTAACATGGTTATGCATGTTCTCTTAGGGTTCTTGCTTCCAGCCACAAAGCAATTAGCACTTTTCCGATTAAAGGAGACGTGTGCAGCTTAAGAAAGGTGTGAGCAACGATGCGAAGACGAAAATTCTTTATACCCCTACTAATGATAGTGGGAGTTTTAAATGCTTGTGGTAATCAGGAAACAGTTCAAGAAATTGAAGGATATGAAGAGTTCAGAGATACGGTGAATAACGAAGATTTCAGTGGATTTGTTTATTTATTAAGAAACATTGATGCTCATGAAGGAAGTCATATGCAAGTTATTGAAAATACGTTTTCAGATGTTGATGAAACATTAACGCACAGTAATTGGCAATATTATGATGATACAGAAAAAGATATGCAAAATAACGATAGTAGAGATAGCGACATTCAACCTCGGAATGACAAGATAATTTATATTGAAAATGGAAGAAATGTTAGTGAATTTGATATTAATAATCGTAGGATTGAAGATAATGAATACCAAATGGAGTTAAGACAATTTATTGAAATAAATCAATAAAGGCAGAAAGGAAGTTCGGTTTTATGTCAGTAATCAGCCCCAAAGAGAGAAAGCAGAAGAAAGATATTGTAAAAAAAATGATGGAAACACAAGGTGAAAAGTACAATGATTGGCTCCACGGGAAACATCAAGAGTACATTGATAATAATTTGATTGATTATATGAATATTCAAGATGAAAAGGAAGAAGATCCGAGCGAAAGCAAAGAATCTTCTTCCTCTTTTGTTTCCTCAGAAGAAAAGGGAAAATATGATCATGGTAAATTTAGTAATCAATTATAAGGGGAGTGTATAAATATGTTTGATGTAATTATGAATTCGATGATGTTAGGTGCTGCTAATGGAATGGACAATTTAATTAATACAGGTCAAGACATATTAACATGGGTTCAAAGAGCAGGAATTATAAGTGCAGCACTTGGTTTTTGTGTAGGTGCATTCTATCTGATTTTTGGTGGCGATCGTGGACGCTCAAAATCGGTTGGATGGTTCATAGGTGGAGCTGTTGGTCTAATTGTTTTAATGGGAGCAGAAGGAATTGCTTCTGGAATAGATGACAATATTAACTTCTAATTAAACGAATATTTAGTTTTAAGAGCCGATAACTTATTGGCTCTTTTGTTATTTTAAAGGAGGAGAAGCCATGCTGTATGTGAATTTCACTCGTGGAATACATCCTAAAATTAAAAAACATGAACGAATTCCTTTTCCACAAGCTGTTGAATTATCAGAGGAAATTGAAATGGAAATGAGAGAGAAAGGCGAAAAAATAGATAGTTATTTTTACGTTATAGATACAGAATTTGATGAAGAAATGTATGAGGGAAGTTTTACTTTTGGTGCTTATGAAGCACCAAACTTGTTCATGCACATCAAAGGAAGACTCCCAAAGATACGAGTGAACAAAGAAAAAGAAAAAATTCGATTAGGTTTCATTGCTGAAATGGAAGAATTGGTAGAAGAAAGATTCAAGATTGAAGAAGATTTTGACCCAAAAGAAAAAAATGTAGATTGGGATAAAGTTTCACGGTTAAAAACATGGCAACGTAAGACGGTCTACGGATTAACTGGATTCTTTGCTATTGCTACCTTTGCTGTATCTGGTTATTTCTTTACTCAACTAGCTAATATAAACCAATCTTATCAAGTTACGGTGGCTAGTGCGGAGGAGCATGAGGAAGTTAAAGATTATTATGAAGAAGCCTTATTAGGAAATCATGAGGGTTTGAAAAGTTATCTAGAAACAATGCCTAATGATCAAATGAGCAATAGCGAGCGTAATTTGTACGCGGGTTATATAGCTGATACAGGAGAATTTGAACAAGTCAATTCATTGTTCGGTGATGATCATTCATTAGTTGCTAATTTCCTTGTCATGAATAAAGAGGTTGAAATATTAAGAGCTTATCATGAGGAATTCCCAACAAATGAAGGAGCGTTTGATCTTGCATACACTGATGCAAATTATGAAGAAGCCGTGCAAGTAGAAGATTTTGAAGTGACACAGGAGCGTAGTAGGAAGCGTGCAAACGCATTTCTTCAATTGGATAATCCTTCACAGGCTGAAGAAGAGTTAAGCCGACACGGAGCAACTGAGGAGCAATCAGGGGTGTTGAATCAATATACAAGCATACAAAACCAAATTGATGAAATTAATGAAGAAATTGATGGTTTAGATGATGAAGATGATGAAGACGAAATAAATGATTTAGAAGAAGATAGAACGCAATTACAAGAAGAACTAAATAATCTAAAGATATAAGGCACTTTTTTTAAAAAAAGTGTCTTTTGTGCTGTGAAGGAGGTTGAAGTTTTGTTTAAAAAAATTAAAAAACTGCTTCAGACAAGGAAAGCACACTTCACAATCTCTTTAATTGGTGGGCTAACGTTTTTCTTTGTACTTAATGGGATTATAAATTTTATTGTTGCAAATTTCTTTTCACTTATAGGAAATGAAGCAATGGTCACTAGTTTCTTTACGCTTATGACTGAATTTGAACAGTTATCGTCACTTTCTTATCTATTTTTAGGAATAGTGTCTGTTTTGGCGTTTGGGTTATTGTTATACAAACTAAGAACCAATTTCAAAGAACTTGAAGAAGAACATTCTAAAGGTTCAAGTCGTTTTACCACACTTGACGAGATAAAGAAACAGTATAGGTCGGTTCCAGAAAAAACCAAACCATACTCTGGTGAAGGTGGCGTACCTATTTCAAGATATAAAGATAAAATATTCATTGATGATTCACCAGTAAATAATCTTTGGGTAGGTACTACGAGGTCTGGTAAGGGTGAAATGGGGATGTTCCCAATGATTGATGTGTATTCAAGAGCCGAAAATAAAGCGTCTATGGTAGTCAATGATGCCAAAGGAGAGTTGTTTGCTGCCAGTAAGTCCACGCTAGAAAAACGAGGGTATCATGTTGAAGTTCTGAATTTAGACGATCCCTTACAGTCGATGTCATACCAAGTCCTACAGGTTGTCGTTGATGCTTACGAAGAAGGCAATATGAGCAAAGCCGAACAACACGCGAAAACCATTTCCAGTATGCTTTATGCCGACCCACAAGCGAAAGATAAATTTTGGCAGGATTCCGCTAGTGCGTTATGCACAGCGCTCATTCTCGGCCTGTGTGAAAAAAACATTCCGGATCATAAAGAGAAAGTAACCATGTATACAGTGGCAACTACGTTGAATGAACTCGCGTCTGAAAAAGAAGAGGATGAGAAGACTGGCGACTTGCATACCGGGCTGGATACATTTTTTGAATCGCTACCCGAACATCATCCGGCCAAACTTCAATACGCAACAGTAAAATTTGCATCAGGGGCTGGGCAGACGGTAGCAGGTATTTTTGCAAATGCTTTTGATAAACTTAGTATTTTTACATTAACACCAATCGCAAAAATGACAGCTAGGAACTCATTTGACATGAAAAAAATCGGTTTTGGCAAATCTATATCAGGAAAAGCTAAGCCGCTAACTAGAATAGATGTTAGTTTTCCAGACAAAAACGTCAATAGTGTTCGTTCTGATGCAAATGGTTTATTTAAAATTTATCACGACAATGAGTTAAATATCGGTGATGAAATCATTTTAAGAGAAAGAGATTCAGACATAAGTGAAAGCATTATAGTAGAAGAAATTATTGAGGAAAATGGAAATGTCCTTTTTAAGTACAAAGATAATGATAGCAAAATAACAATAAACAAGTTCGAACATTTTAGAAAGCCGACCGCATTATTCATGATTACTCCTGATTACGATACATCATTGCACATAATTGCTTCTCTCTACATCAAACAGCTCTATACCGAATTATCTAGAACAGCCACAATTACATCAAGAAAAGAGTGTATAAGGAGAGTTGTTTTTATTCTTGATGAGTTTGGAAACATGCCTGCAATTCAAGAAATGGGATCAATTGTAACTGTTGCACTAGGTCGAGGAATGCGTTTTAACTTAGTAATTCAATCTTATTCGCAATTAGAATTGAAATACGATAAAGATTGGAAAACAATTGAGGGCAATTGTGCAAATACGATCTATATTTTAACTACATCAACAGACACAGCAGAAGAAATTAGCAAAAAAATTGGTGATAAAACAATTACATCTCAGAGTCGTTCTGGCGGAGTAATTTCTTTTAATAAGAATAAGACGGAAGGTACAGATGGAAGAAGGTTATTAAATGTAAATGAACTTATGCAATTAAAAGAAGGAGAGACAGTCGTCATAAGAGGAATAAAAAGACAAGATAAAGACCGAAAGAAGATAACGGCATTTCCTATTTATAATTATGGTAAGTCACAAATGAAATATCGTTATGAATATCTAGCCGAGAATTTTGACACTTCACTTTCTGTAAACGATATGGACATTAGTTGTGATCACGCAGATTTACCGCTTGAACAATTGCGTTACCGATTTACTGACGAAGAGGATAGAAAAGCGGAAACTCCATTACTAGAAGATCTTGAATTTGACTTAAATCAATCTCTTGATGGTGGTTTGAAACAACAAGAAATAACAGGTGAGAGCAAAATTGGTGAGATATTAGAAGGTGACTCAATATTAAAGTTAATAACAACTAAGTTGCAGTCAACAACAGAACAAACTGAAGATGAGATCCTTGATATGAAATTAGTTGATTTTGAATCATTACTAAATGAGCTTGTTAAATCGAACCAGTTAAAAGCAAATACTGTAAACGTTGTACTCGAAAAACTTGATTTAATTAAAAATGAGGAAAGAGAGGAACGTGAACATGAAGAATTACCAATGTAAAACCCAAAATACGAGTTTAAGGGATGTCATAAATAAATTTGAAGAAAAGCTAGAAAAGCAGGATTTAGTTGTTAGTCTTAGTGATGGAACATGTCATATCAAGAAAAATCAACATAACGAACGATATAGTGTAATGGTTGATAAAGCTGATATTTCCGTTACCTCTACTATTGAACATTTCTTGAAATAGGGGGGATATTATGTCTGAAGAAGAAATCTTAGAATACTTGGATCAGTTTTCTGAGCATCTAAACGTTGGAACATTGTTTATTGATATGTTTCGAACAATCGGTTGGTGGTTACTTCAAGGCATGGCATGGATCGTTGACTCCGTAGAAAACATTACGGATAGCATTTTAGGAATAAAGACATTTTTTGAAAACCCAGAGGTTGCGGATTTTATTAATCAGACGCAACCTTTTTTGTATATTCTAATAGCGATTAATATAGGGTTTATTGGGTTTTTGATTATATTCAAGCGTGATTCATTTAATCGTTCATCTTTGTTTGCCAATATTTTTATGGCGTTAGTTGTTATTGTACTTTTAAGTGGAGGAATGCAACAAGCGAATGATTTTACTGATGATGCAATAAACGCTATAAATTATGGCGATGAAGCAGGATCTTTAGCTGATGAAGTGATTGTTAATAACATTACAGACGTAGTTGTATTCGACATGGAAGGATGGTCAAATCCAGATTTAGAAGAAACGAATAACTTACGTCCAGAATACGCAAGAAATATTACTATAAATGCACCTATGGTTGAGGGTGAAGATCTAGGCGGTGGAGAAGAGCTATCGAGTGATGGAGAAGATATTTTAAGTAGCAAAATAATTACACTTGGTGATGGTTCAAGGGCTACTGAGGATTTACAAGATGGAGGATGGATAACAGATATTACACAGGAATATTATTATCGCTATGATGTTGATTGGATCAATGCACTTGGAACATTAGGTGTAATTATGGTCGTATTAGTTACAATTGCAGTCAAGTTAGCGAGAATGTTCTTTGAACTTGGATTTAACTATATTATTGCACCATTTGTAGCGGCTAGTGATTTACATTCAGGACAGAGAATTAAACAAGTCATTCAAAACATCTTAAATCTCTTTTTGGTCACAATAATGATCTTCCTGTCATTAAAGGTCTATATGATCGGAGCTAGTTGGTTAGGGGAAGAGTTAAGTGGTATTCCGTACCTAATTGCTATGATTGGTTTTGGTATAGCCCTTATGAATGGACCGAATATGATTGAACGTCTATTTGGAATTGATGGAGGTTCTAAGCAAGGTTGGGGTGCTATGGTTGCAGGAGTTGCAGGAGCAAAAGGTCTTGCAAGCATGGGTATGAAAGGTGCTAGTCTTGCTAAAAGTGTAGGGCAGAAGAGTCTTAGTGGGGCGACAAAATCAACATCTGGTATTGCAGGAGCGTTATCAGGAGGATTAGGAAAAGGTCAAGGCGATGGTCAAGGTAACAGTCAAAATATAGCCAAATTAGCTGAAGGACAAAATAAACTAGGAAAAGGTCAAGGAAATGGTAATCAAGAAGGAAATGGTCTCCAAAATAATGGTGATGGTATTCAAAGAGGTAACGGTATTCAAAATGGGAGTGGTATCTCACAAGGAAATGGAAGCGAAAGTGAAAATGAAAATGCAAATCAAGAGGGTAACATCACCAGACAAAATGATGAAGGTCAAAATACTAATTCGAATCAAAAGCCTACAAACCAAGATGGCAATGGAGGATCTGGCAGACCTCAAAGTTTACACCAACAGATGAAAGCCAAAGAAGAAGAAAAAGGAAAAGGTAATTCAGAAAATCAACGAGGACAGATGCAAAATGTGACTGGTGGAAAAGGAAACAATCAAACATCAGGTATGAAAGACCAAGTGGCAAGCGTATCTGAACAGGCACAAAATGAAGTAGCTTCAACAACAGATGCAGGAGGGGCGAATAATACAACAGGAGGAGAAATTAATAGTTCAAGTGAAAGTAGTGGTGTTACTTCAACAAATGTAACAGGTGGTACAACAGCAAATTCTAATACAAGCCCAGACCACCAACCGAATACACAATCTGTTAGTCAAGGGAAATCAGTAACCCCTGCTACACCTAAGAGTAGTTCAAATCAAATGTCGAAAGGTGAGACAAGAAGTGTTCAAAAACAACAAGTGCAACAAGATGCTTCTCCACAAAAAGAAGTTGTAGATTTAGAAACAGAGGTTATTAGTAACTCTGGCAATGTACAACAAGAGGTGCGAGAAACAACAACCCACCGTAGTTCGGGAAGCGGAAACGTCCAAACAACAAATACAGGTGGTGCGTCAGGTTCAACATCTTCTGAATCTGGAAGAACATCTGCACAAACATCTGCATCTGCACCAACAGGAGGGAATACTAGCGGTTCACAAGGTGGTTCTTCTACAACGGAATCCACAACTCAAAAAACAACAACAAATGTTTCAGGTGGTGAACATACTCATAAACAAGTAGTACGAGAAGAAAACGAAGTGGTTTCAGATGAAAGACATGTCGGTCAAGTGATTAAGGACACTGTTTCTAATCGTTTCAACAACAGTAACGTGGTGAAAGATGCAAAACAGAGTTACAACATTGGTAAAAATACAGGTAGCTCGCTCAGAAAAGGTTTTAAAAGAAAAAATAAATAAGCATAAAAAATTGAGGTGAAATAATGGCTCAATACCGTATACCTAAAAGCATTACAACCGAAATGAGGATGTATAAGCATGTGTATTTGACCGATCTTGTCTTCTTGATCGGTCTTATTCTTTTTGGATGGCTGATGAATTCTTTTGTACATGATTCTAGGATGTGGTTGTTTTATGGTTTCCTCTTATTTATTGGAGGAGTCTTCTTGATAAGACCTAATACTAATCCAAAAAAGCGTGTATATGAAGCTCTTTTGATTGCCATTAAAAGAAAAAAAGACACATATGTTGCTATTGATTATGTGGTAGATGACGATGAGGAACTAAATGGAGGAGATGAGATTAATGGCAATTCTAAAAGGAAATAAAGGTTCATTCAAAAGGAAGTGTCAGCCAAGAGGATCAGCCGTTTTTATTCAAGATAATGAAACTTCTCCTAAAAGACCAAAAGATAAAAAACCAAGAATAAAGAGTAGTTTTGCAGATATAGCACCTACTATTGATCTAACTGCAAATGGTTATTGTGAGCTATCTAATGGTGATGGTTTTATGGAAGTGATACAACTTACATCGACTGATATTTACGCATTAAATGAAGCAGATAAGCAGAAGAAGATTTTTTCTTTTGCTTATTTTATTCAATGGTACAGTCATGATTGGAAAGTCATTCCGTTTGATTTCCCAGTCGATACATCAAGACAACAACGATTTGTAATCCAGAAGATGCAAGAAGCAAGTAAACCACAGTACAGAGCATTCTTAGAAAAAAAACTAGAAGAATTACAGTTTATTGAAAGGGAACGGTATAATCGTGAATTCTATATGTTTTTATATGCAGATGATGAATTTACGCTACGTGATAGAGTTGCCAATGTGACAGCAAAAATAAGCCGTGTTGCTCCTGCTATCCAGTTATCCGAAGAAAAGAAAATTAACATCCTATACAAGTTGCATAATCTTAACTCGAAAAATCGAACTGCGAAGGGGGAGTCATAATGCTTGCAACCATATTAGATATGATTAGACCTAAAGAAAAGGAAAAAGAAGAAGTAAACGCAGGGTATAACCCTTACTTGCTTTCTCAAATTCAGCCACAAGGTGGAATTAAATTTGAAGAATCATACATCAAAAAAGGTGATGGGTATGAGGTTTCAATACACATTTATGATTTCCAAACCGTTGTTAGTGATTTTTGGTTGGAAGAAATTATGAACATGCCTGAAGTGGTTGCCTGCTTAGATGTAGGAACACCAAATAACTTGCAAATACAGAGTAGTTTAAATAAAAGTATGGCAGAGGAGCAGAACAGGGGAGAAACAGCTAAAGATACTAGTGATTTTTTGGAAGCAGTAGAGAATTACAATGACTTAAAAGAAATTTATAATGAGATCAGGCAAGGAGAAGTAATCAAACGCATGGTGCTCCGTCTATATGTTGCGTCACAGACAATTGATAGCTTAGAGCTAAAAGTGAAGAAAATCATGGATGATTTAGCTTCTCTTAATTTTAGAGGTAGTGTATTTTTAAATGAGCAGGAATATGAATGGGAAAGTCTTTTTAAACCTTATTCTGCTCAACTAAAATATTCAAATAAGCGTAAGGGAGTGGAAATACCTGCTTTATCAATTGCAGGTGGATTACCGTTTCACTACACAAGTTTAGATGATCCATATGGTACGCATTATGGCACAACCGACACAAACGGTAATGTGCTTTTTGACATGTTCCATCAAGATGCAAAACGAAAGTTTTATAATGCCGTAATGATTGGGAAAATGGGGTCAGGTAAGTCGACAATGCTAAAAAAGGTGGCTCTGGATAACGCCATCAAAGGAAATAAAATACGTGTGTTGGACGTAACAGGGGAGTTTACAGAACTCGCTAATAAATTAGATGGTAAGGTTATTGCTTTGGACGGTACAAATGGGTCAATTAACCCTTTACATGTTTACAAGTCAGATACAGATGACAGTGGAAATGTGCGAGAAGAAACATCATTTACGCAACATTTATCAAAGCTTTCAGTTTTTTATCGTTTTCTTGCACCAGAAGTTAGCAACGAAGAAATCAAAGAATATGAAAATCTCTTACGTAAGCTTTATGTAGAACATGGTTTATGGGTTGAAGAGAGGGAAGCTAACGTAATTACTGATCTAAAAGCAAACCAATACCCTATTTTTTCGGATCTCCTCAAACTTCTACAAGACGAGTTATATGAGAATATTGAGAAGCAAAAAGTAAACGAAGATATTAGTGTAAATAAGCGAACTAGACTTGAAAATATTGAGTTGAATATTGCAAATGTCGTCAAGAATTATGGACATTTATTTAATACACACTCAACGATTGACGATTTCAACAATGAGGATTTTGTGTCATTCCCATTGAGAAATTTATCAGAATTAAAGCCAGAGATATTTCAAGCACAATTGTTTAACGTGCTCAACAAATTATGGGATGGAATGTTAAGTAACGGTCAACCACAACTTAAAGCCTTAACTAAACATCGTTTAACACAACCAGAAGCAAGAAAATATCTTATTTTAATTGATGAAGCACACCATATAATTAACACTAGAAAAAGTTCAGAACATGCTGTTCTATACCTACAAAGATTTATGCGTGAAGCAAGAAAGTATTTCGGAGGATTGTTTTTTGCTAGTCATGTAATTGAAGATTTTGTTCCTAACAATGCTTCAGAAAGTTCTGCTGAAGAAGTGAAGAAGCTGTTCTCTTTAACACAATATAAATTTATTGCTGAACAGGATAGTGAGTCCCTTGCGAAGTTAAAAAGTGTTTTTACAGGTCAGTTAAATGAATCGGAGTTAAGCCAAATTCCTTATTTAGAGAAAGGGCAAGTCATCCTTTCTATTTCGTCAGTAAAAAACGTCAAAATGAATGTTGATGTGTCAGACGAAGAATTAGATTTGTTTGGCGGAGGTGCTTAAAGAAAATGAAATTAGGAAAACACGCAGTTAGAGCTGGTTTAGCAGCTCTTTCTTTTTTATCTATAAAAATCAAACTAATTTTAGGTGCGGGTATTCTAATTATTGGTTTTTTGGTGGTAATCATAATTGGTGCTTTTCAGACAATGATTGTAAGTACCGTTGGTAACAACGATGTTGAGAGTGATTATAATTTTGTTTCTGATGGTACTCTTGGCTTATCGCCTGATGTTGAAGAATTAAGACCATTGTTCGAAAAATATGCAGAACAATACGGAATACCTGAATATGTAGATGTACTCATGGCAAAAACAATGCAGGAATCGGGTGGACGCTTGGCAGATGTAATGCAAGCGTCAGAATCATTAGGTCTTCCACCCAATACAATTGATGATCAAGAATACAGCATAGATGTAGGAACTCGATACTTTGCACAAGTTTTAGAACAGGCAAACGGTGATGTTTTATTAGCGTTACAGGCATATAATTTTGGTCATGGCTTTATTGATTATGCGAATGAACATAACAATGGAGAATACTCAAAAGAACTAGCAATTTCGTTCTCACAAGAGCAGTATCAAAAGCTAAAACACACTGGCATGTTTTCATGTATTCGTCCTGAATCAGCCGAAACTGGGGCTTGTTATGGTGATATTCAATATGTGGATGCAGTAATGCAGTACATACAACCTTCTTACGCTATGGATGGTAATTATGAGGACGTTATTGAAGTGGGGATGCAATGGGTTGGAAATAGTGATTATGTGTTTGGTGGTGGAAGAAATAGACAAGATCAAGCAGTAGGTAATTTTGATTGTTCTAGTTTTGTTCATTGGGCGTTTGAACAAGTAGGAGTTGATTTAGGAAACCTAACTTCAGTAACAACAGATACATTAAAAACACAGGGACAACAGCTAAGTTATTCTGATGCACAACCAGGGGATTTGGTGTTCTTTGACACTTATAAAATAGATGGTCATGTTGGTATTTATATGGGAAATGGTCAGTTTATAGGTGCACAAAGTTCAACTGGTGTTGATGTAGAGAGTATGTCTTCTGGTTACTGGAATGATACATTTAATGGTCGTGTGGTACGTATTTAATAAGGAGGAGTTAAGGATATATGGACACATTCAAAGCCTTTAAATCGTTCTCTATTATCATTTTAGCTGTTCTTTTATTTTTAAATATTGGCTTCTTCATTGCTAATCAATCTGCCGAAACCACATCAGGGCAAACATTAGAACAGTCAAGAGATATGAGACAGCTTGAGGAGACAAATGAGCGATTAAAAACACAACAGGAATTCCAAACTAAGTCAGAACGAGAAGAAGCATATAAAGCTTTAGAGGAACAAGCTATGCGTTTCGTCCACTTAGCTTTTGAACAAAACGTAGATGAATACCAAACAAGAAAAAATGAAGCACCAGAAGTGATGAATGAAGAATTAAAAGAACGGTTTTTCCCTGCTGAAATGTATGGTCAAGGGGAAGTTGAAACCAGTGTTAGTCAGGAAGAATTTTTTATACGAAATGGTGATATAAACCAAGAGGAAATGGATATAATCATCAAGTTAAATCACGATATAAGATATATTGAGCGTGAGGTAGAAGAAACCTCAAATGTAATAATACGTGTCACTTTCAAGCATGAAAATGGTGAATGGATAGCGTCAGAAATGATTGAAATGAAATAAAAGGAGGTCATTGAATTGTTCAGTAAAGATCGTGCAAACCTTCGAGGAAACAAAAGTAAATGGTATTTAATTGGCTCATCATTACTTGTGGTAGTGATGGGTTATTTTCTTTCAACGAATATGTTCTTGGAAGATGAATTAGAAGTTCTTGCTTCCCCAATTGGTGAAGAAATTGGGGCAAATGGTCAAAGGGATGTTGAGATTCTGGAATGGATTTATGATGAAAATAATGAAACTATGCAAGTGATTTTAGATATAAAAGACATGAGATTTGCAGTAGATAAATTGGATGTTCAAGCCGTTCAACGTTCAACCATGAGTCCAGTTGAAGTAAACATTTCTTACGAAATAGAAGAGTACATGGTATTGGATATTAAGAATTTCGATCATGATTTTGAACAAATTTCATTACAGCTATATGAAATTGAAATGAGTGAAAATGAACAAGAAGAAAGAAGTGGAATCGTTAATCTCTATACCGATTATCGAGAAGTGGAGCACAGAGATATTGATGAAAAGGATCAACAAAATTATTTTGAATATGTAATGGATACACTTATAAATAATGCTGAAGAGGAAATCGAAATACACCATGAAGAAATACTAGGGATTGAACAAAATATTATTGATATAGAGGATGAAATACAATCAATAAAAGAAGAAAAACAATATCAAACAGCAGAAGAAAAAGTTCATACAGATAATCATATAAACTCGTTGGAGGTACAAAAAGAAAGTTATATCTCTAATCAAAATGAATTAGATGAACGTATAAAATTGGAGAAAGAACGGATCGAGAACTATGAAAATAGAAAAAGAAATTCAAGCATATCACTGTCTAATTAAAACAAAAAAATAAATGATAGGTGACTTTTTCAATTTAAAAAGTTGCCTTTTTTTAATGATATAAGTGCATAATTTGAGTAATTACAGTGGCACATAAATGGCACAAAGATGAAAATTAGTGATATCACGAAAAGTCCGGCTCTGCCGGACATAACACGCGAGTGTTATCATTTTTCCCTTATGCTCTTTTACTAACTTTTACTAACAATCAATGACGAACGAGAGAATTAGAGAGTCGTAAAGGAACACACCTTTTTAGGGAGGTTGAAAGATGGATATTCTCATTCGAGACTTGAACCGAACGACTGTGAAAAGGATTGATGAAAAAGCGAAGAAACTCAAACAATCACGTCAAGAGTTCATGCAAAACCTGATTGAAAATTTTATTATGATGCAAGCGTTAAACGAACGAGAACACGAATTAAAAACGACGCTCGAAAAAAACACGGAAGTCTTAACACAGTTTCAAGAACAATTGGAAAAGCAACAAGAACTCTTTCATTTGCTACTCGAAGACTAAAAGAGGAGGCGTTTCATGTCTGCGATTGCGGGAAAAAAAACGGCTGTTATTGTGAAATCGCAATTCACGTTACCCAATAAAAAAAGTCCGTCTTCTGGTACACGGTTTAATGATTATTTGACCTATATCAGTCGAGACGAAACGACGCGTGACATCGGGTTTTCTTCCTATAATGAATACATGCGACAGGACGAAAAAAGCAATGCGTTGTTCAATGATTCTGAAGACCACTTGAACGAAGAAAAAGTGGCACTGGTAAAAGAGGCTTTTAAACTGGCACAAGCGCGCGGAAGCATCCTTTATCAAGATGTGATTTCCTTTGATAATGCTTGGCTTCAGGAACATGGCATCTATGATGGAAAGACAAAAGATGTTGATGAGAAAAAATTAAAAACCATTACACGTTTCGCCATGAAAGAGATGAAAGAGAAGAGCGGCTTAGGAAGCAATGTCGTGTGGTCTGGAGCCATTCATCACAATACCGAAAACATTCATATTCACATCGCAACGGTGAACCTTTCGCCATCCGAAAACCAACGGGGAAAGCGAAAATTAAAGACCCTCGAACGCATGCGATCAATTTACGTGAATCACATTATGGATCGCACTGAACAACGTCAAAAATTGAATGATCTGATACGAAAGGAAATGGTCGGAAAAAAGAAAGCCCGTACTCATTCTCTTGCCTATGATCGTTCCTTTCGAAAATCCTTTTTATCCATTTACAAGCAACTACCAAAGAATAAGCGATACTGGAACTATGGGTATGAAACGATTGATGTTATCAAGCCAGAATTAAATCAGTTAACAAAAAAGTATTTAGACATCTATCACCCAAAAGAAATAAACGAATTTCATCAACGGTTAGATGAAGAAGTGTCTGTATTAAGACGCACGTATGGAGAAGGAGAGACAAAGCGGTATGACGAGTATAAAACGAATAAAATAAACGACCTGTATCAACGAATGGGGAATGCTTTTCTGCAAGAAATGAAGGCTTATGATAATCAGATTAAAACCATTAATCAAAAGCATTCGCCACGGTCAAAAAAGCATACCTTTCAACGAAATGTATCCATTAAAAATGTAAAATATCGAATGGATCGGTTGTTTCAAAGTGAAATGCAATCACAGCAAAACCAGCACGCCTATGAACGCATGCAGAAACGTATCGAAAGGGGCCAGTCATTGTGAGTAGTGGGACACTTAAACGAATGAGGTTATCTGAACAAACGATTCAATACATCGATGCTTTTGCCGAACAAGAAGGATTCACGGGTGCCAGAAAAAATGTAGTCGTTGAACAAATCATTAAAGAGCATCAAGACATGAAGTCGAAAGAAACCAGCTTCATTACGCAAGAAGTCGCAAGCACCGTCCGGAAAGAAATGCGCCAGGTACTTAATAAAATTCTTCTTGGAACGAACAATACGGACCGAAATACACAAGTCTTAATTGAACTTGTCAACGGGATGATGGTTAACGAAAATGTGAGTGATATCGTAACGACCGACGACATGGAAGCGCAACCTGTTCGAACGGCAAAAGCGTGTGTGCACGAACGAATTAAGCATATGCAACAGCACAAAGCGACACAAACATATAAACGCAAAAGAATGAAAGATTGAGTGTTCGATATGAGTCTGCAGTCATCAACGGAATGGATGGCCCATTGTATGGTTGGTTCGTGATGCTAGTGGATATAGGGGAGTGTCATACAAGCCACGTAAATTGAAACAATGAACGAAAGCAAGCCTCGATGTATGAAAACCAATATGCATGCCGAGCCAGCAGCATGGCAAGTCAATAAGGAGGGAAGCAAATGGACGTGTTTATCGCCATTCTTTTTTATGTGGGCCTTGTGATTATAGGATGGAAAGTTTTGAAAATCTTTATTCGTTATTTGAAGAAAAGACGAATCATAAACCGAATGAGTCGATCTGGCATTCGTGACATTGATCAAATGGACGGCTTTCAATTCGAAGTTTATTTAGAAGCACTCTTTAAGAAGTTAGGCTATCGCCCCCTGGTCACATCGGCGAGTCACGATTATGGCGCTGATCTCATCTTAAAAGGACGAAATAAGATTGTCATTCAAGCAAAGCGATACGGCATGAAAAATCGAGTGGGGATTTCAGCCGTTCAAGAAATCTATGCCGCTCGTGCTTACTATAAAGCACATGAAGCATGGGTCGTTACCAATAGCATTTATTCGCCAAGCGCTCGGGCGTTAGCCAAAGCGTGTGGCGTCAAGCTTCTGGATCGTGCCGCCTTGCAAGCGTTCATCGTAAAAGTGAATCCTGATCTCACAGCCAGTCAGGTTTATCATCACGTCGAACCAGAAGAACGTATTTGTCCTGCATGTGGATCCGATTTAGTCGTACGTAGCAATCGAGAAGGGAGTCGGAAATTTTTTGGTTGCACTAGCTTTCCACAGTGCCGTCATACCGAACCTTTTCATGTTCCATAATTGAATAAAGAAGAAGGCAAATGACCTTCTTCTTTATTTAACAAACAAATTTTAAATACAGAGGGGTGCTATAGTCAGGTGTTGAACGATACACAAAAATTATGAAAGGATATTATTTAGTTGTAACGCTTTTGTTTACTTCTATATTACCTTTGATTGCACGGGAGTAAGGGCAAACTTGGTGAGCCTTATTTACCAGAGTTTCAGCTTCTTGCTGAGAAATTCCTTCAATCTCAATCATAAGGTTAGCACTTAGACCGAATCCGTCTGACTGTTTATCAATACTAATCTCCGCAGTAACTTCAGAGACAATCTTTTTCTTTGATTGGCTGGCAACCAATTGTAATGCACTATCAAAGCATGCAGCATAACCAGCTGAAAACAGTTGCTCAGGATTTGTTGTTCCTTCTTTACCGTTACCTCCTAATCCTTTTGGAATGGATAATGTTAATTCCAAAGTTCCATCAGATGAGTTAACCTTTCCCTGTCGGCCTCCTGATGCAGTAGAAGAAGCAGTGTATAAAGCCATAGTAACACTCCTAATATAAATTTTACACAATTAAATTGTGCGCAATTTAATAATACATAATATACGTTATTTATGTCAAATGTTTTGAAAGATGTATTTGAATTGCTATAATACGATTAGGAGTGAGAAATTTGAAAAATGAGATGTTAAGATTGGATAATCAAATTTGTTTTCCCTTATACGCCGTTAACAAAGAGTTAACTAGACGCTATCGTCCTCTTTTAGAGAAGCTCAATGTAACGTACCCCCAATACTTAGTTTTGCTTGTATTGTGGGAACATGATGAGATGTCTATTAAAGCGTTAGGTGAACATTTACAATTAGACTCAGGTACATTGACACCAATGCTAAAAAGAATGGAAGAAAATCAATTAATTGATCGTATTCGGTCAAAGAAAGACGAGCGAGTTGTGAAAGTTATGTTAACTAAACAAGGGAAGAATGCTGAGAAACAAGCATTAAGTATTCCAATGGAATTTTTAGAGCAAACCAATTTAAATGAATCAGAGCTAATACAATTAAGAAATTTGCTAGATAAAATGATAAAAGGACACTAACGTAGAATGTTAATTAAAAATCAAAGCTAAAAAAGCATTTATAGCTTTTTTAGCGTCACCTCTTTTTTGTCATAATCTATATGACAGCTGAAGAAAAATGGTTTGTTTGATTCTCCATCAAAAATCACTAAGGGCTACATATACGTAACCCTTAGTGATTTTTCATAAAAGCGTCAATTGCGTCTTTTAGTGAATGCTTGCCATGTCGAAACTTCGTCACAATCATGTCCAGTAAGTGAAAGAGCGTGACATCGACCGTTTCTTCATTGTGTGTATGGATATACTTAAGAACTTCCTTTAATTGCTGCTTGCGACCCGCATCGAGTTCAGTCATGACCGTTTTTTGAACATACTGTTGCAACACCGGTGTGTCCGTAACCGCAACTTTTAGAAGCAAGCCGGCGCTGGATGTTGTCGTTTTGCCAAGTGCATGCGCAAAGTTTTCTAACTCATTAAAAACGGGCTTTGATAGCCTCATGGTCATTTTATGTTTTCGTTCTGGGACGCGAATAATTTTACTTCCTTCTAGAGTCTGATTCCCTACATAGAGGGTGCCGTTTTGCCAATAATCGCGTACAAACTGACCCGCAAATTGTTCCATCACAAGTTGGCTTTCTAAACTATGCTGTACTATTGTTTCGCCAACCGTTTTTATGGGTTTCATCGTGATGTACGAGACTCGATCAAAGGTCTCATATAAGGTAGAGGGAATGGTCGGTCTACAATCACGTTTTTTATCACTACGCTCTTTTCTCACATGCGCTTCCACTTAGTATCCTCCTTCTTCCATTGAGAGCATTAGGAATCATTCCATGGTTCCTAGTCTTGTAGAGTCTATGAGCAAAGGGGACAAGGTATGTATAAAACCCGTGGATCTTGCTCAAACTACTAGCAAAAGCGAGTTTAGGAGAGTGGCTAAGAATGGGTATTAAGATGACGGATCAACAAGCGAAGCAATATGCGAAGGACATCATTGCTTTAGCGAAAAAACACAATCTCTACATGCCACCAAAGAAAAAGCAAAAGAAAGCGTAATCTAGCCCTCAAATGGCTGGTGAACAAAATGGCAAAAAACGAGTTGATTTATAGCACGGACAGGCTTAAGGGCGATCTTTGGATGGCTTTTTTTATCATGCTCTTGCTCAACATTTTCACCAGTATATTGGAGCTGTCTCGTCCGTTGCATCACATGAACCATTTGCATCTATAGAGATTCCAGCAATGACATGGGCAATCTTTGAAGTTGATGGTGACTGGACACATGTAGAAGAGCTTTGGCAACGCATTTATACCGAATGGTTTTCCACCGTTCCTTATGAACTAATTAGGCCTGAAATGCTAGCAAGTCAAAATGACAAAAGTGAAATTTGGATTGGTATTAGAGAGAAATAAAAACATCCAAACCCTGTCCTCCCCTCTAGTAATTTGAACGATTTTTGCTAGGTTACCTTTAGGAATCATTCCACGCTTCCTAGCTTTATGAAACGTACAAAAAGAGTGGGGGGGTTCTCCGTGTCCCAAGACAAATTAATACGAGAGGGCTTTCTCATGTGGAAAGCTCTTTTTATGGTACGATGAAGGATAATACGAAGGGGTGATGTTGATGGAGTATAAAACCATTCTTTTGCCAGTCGCTTTAACGAAAAACCAAACCCTTCACATTCAAGACGTTCTGAATCAGCTTGCGGATGAAGGCTGGGAATTGGTTTCTCTACAAGCGCAGCAGCGTGCTGGGGGCATTGATGGTAACTTGACGGTGTTGAAGCGCAATAAATTGGCGTAATACCTAAGAGCTTCTTGGCCCTAAATCGGGTCACTGAAAAGGTGAAGACTGCGTAAAGGCATGCAGTGTAGCTAATGGACCTGGACCTCTAAAAAAGATGGTGGTTGAAAGTGAACGATCAATCGGTAGATGGTGAAAACCATAGTCGGAAGGACATTCATCAACGTGGTGGCTTTCTATGGAGAATAGACTACGGGAACCGGTAAGTATTGGAAACCATTCATTTGGGGTCTTGGTTCATTGACTTAATATTGCTAAAGTTCGCTACCAGACTAAGTAAGGTTGATTCAGAAAAGAGTGTGAATAGCTATCTTATAAACAAAGCTGAAAAAACAAAAAAAAACAATTGTTTCACTTGAAAGTGAAGATATGCAAAGTAAGGTTTTCAGCAGTTTTAACCTGGAGACTCAAGTCCAAGTCCTACAACGAACCATTCAGCGGTATGAGCAAGCTACCAAACGAAACAGAGCAAAGAGCGGAAAATTGATTGAATTGCGACATTCGTTCATTTCAACAGGTGCGAACGGCATTTGAAATGATCAATGGCCAACGAAACCTATGTATGTGTAAGAAGCTTGAGCAAACACGGCTATCAAGACGAGCGCTAACCTATTTTGTTTTTGTTGGTGCGTTTCATGTCCTTCTTGAACCAAGCCTCCCTACCTTATTAAAAAACAAAGGCTATCCAGTAGAACGCATCTTGTAAATCGTATAAGCGACCAGCCAAAAGGCTGGTCGGTTTGTTGTGAGAAGGAATGATATCTTCACTTCCAGGATGATGAAAAGCGACTGTTTGCTCTGGGGTATTTCCTCTTCCTCGTTTTCTTACTTTATGTGCATGTGCTTAGGTGTCATCGTTAGACTGAGCTAGTTTCTTGCTTTCCTCAGCCCAACACGAAACAGAAGTGAATACAATCTCTTACAATTCCCAATAGATGGAATGAGCGTAAAAAATACGGTCTTAAAGCAGCACGTCGTGCGCCTCGGTTCTCAAAACGTTAATAGAAGTATTGATATATCAATGTTTACAGAGATTTTTGGTTCAAGTTGGTGCAAGTCAACTTGAACATTATAAAGCACTTAACAGATTTAAAGCATCGGTATCTTGCTGGTGCTTTTTTTGGCATTAATTCTAGATAATAATTTTGTGTAGTTTGGATATTTATATGTCCCAATCGCTTTGATACATAAGCAATATCTACGTCTTGAGGAAATAAAAATGGTGCGTGCGCATCTCTCAAACCACGAAACGTTTTTTTAAATGTCTAGTTTCTCGAGTAGTTCATTCAATTGTTCAGATTGTTTAAATCCTCCAAAACTAAAAATATAACCATTTTCTTTAACAGGAGTCCTACGAATAAGCTCATACACTTCTTTGTTATTAGAAACATCACGTTTTGCATTTTGTGTCTTCAATGAAGTATCGTTAGAGGCAGGACTGATGGAATGTCTAACTTCTATTCCGTATTCATAAAGATTCTCTGGTCGTATTGCTAATAGTTCTCCACGTCGCATGCCTGTTTCTGGTCAAGTATTAGTTTTCATTTGTCAATCTACCTAATATTGAAAGAGCATAAAAATATGAGGTGAGAGCTAACTTAGTATACCAACTAGTTAGCTCTTTCCGATAGTAAAACAAACGTCTTTAAACGGTTCACTTTGGATTATAAGAAGCGTTTTACGCAGAGAATTTATGGTACATCCCCATTAGGGAATGTGCTTCGCGTAATTCCAGTATCAGAATGGCAGCAACCATTCAAGCAGGATGGGATGAGGGTATTCGTTATTTTGAGACAGCTCCTTTTTATGGTGCTGGATTATCATAAATGCGTCTTGGTAAAGTGCAATCTCATTATGAACGAGACGAGTATATATAAAGTACAAAAGTTGGCCGAGCTTTTAAAGAAGAAGAGGAAGAGAAAAAGGACTATTTGAATTTGGCAGGAAAAACAAAATCATTGATGATTATACAGAAGATGGCACATTACGTTCGATGGAACAGAGTTTGGAAAGATTAAAAACTGACCGTCTTGATATCGTCTATCTGAATTCCAAGGGGATAATTAGATTTCAAAATTTGATGAAGCGAGAAACGAGGATTTTTGCGAGCTTTCTCAATTGAGTTAGCACTAGAGCTAGAGGAAGCGAAGCCTTATTTAAGTTTATCAATAACCCAATATACGTTAATGCAACATGAACATGCGTTAGAACGAATGTTACCAAATGCACAACAAAAAGGTATAGGCATTGTTGTTGGAGGACCATTTAATTCTGGTGTCTTGCTCGGCGGTAACCATTTTGATTACGCTAAAGCCAGTTCTGAAATTAAAGAAAAAGTTCAAGATACAGTTCAAGATACAGTTCAAGATACAGCTCCATTGCCTCGTAAATCACAATAATTAATCTTATGTGCAGTGTATGAATGATCGGCTGTGTGTAAGATTATTTTTTGTTCTTTAAAATGTGTATTCTACTTTTATTGAATCCGACACCAGCATTACAAATTGTAGTAGAGAAAACAGTGTTCTTTTGACATAAATGATTATTAACAATTAAAGCGTGAATGATAATCATAATTAAGAATTAATCAAACATTATATAGTACGTTTTCTCTATGACCTACTCTCATAAAGTAAAAAAGCCAAGAGTGATGAGTTCTTGGCTCGAAAAGGAATGACTAATGATTAGTTATACTTTCAATATATGCATCCATTGCGAGATTGCTACTAACAATCACCTAAATTACCATTTCATTAAAACCATTTATAACTAGTTGATCGCAAGACCTCCACTTGCATATCCAGCAATCGTATTAATTAATGTTAATCCAGTAGCTGTAGCAGAGAATACCAATAATAAACGGTCACCTGCACTAACTGGAATATTTAAGCCGGTCGCTAAACCACTAGAAATCGTTCCTATACTTAGAACTCCTGTCAAATCTGGTGATAAAGTTACGCTTGCACCAGGAATCGCTGTAAGCACATTTGTAGGCGCTGGACCCGGAGAACGAAAAATTTGTCCAGTAATCGAAACACTAGAGCCAACTAATGTGAGCGCAGCAGTTGTACTGAAGAAGCCGGATAAGGATGTAATAACGCCATCTCTAGGTACGACAAAAGCAAAATTAAGAAGTGTTCCAGCCGCTCCTGTAAGATCTATTGTACCCCCACCAAGTAAACTCACTCCTACAAGTGATGTGCCGAAACCCACTAAGCTCGTCGTACCAACTAATCCACCAGCTATTGTCGTCAATGCCGTTGGTAATCCAGATGCAAAAGGAATGATTGCTCCTGCTCCTGGTAGCCCCGTAACGCCTGTTACGCCCGGTAACCCGGTAGCTCCCGTAACGCCTGTTACGCCTGGTAACCCGGTAGCCCCCGTAACGCCTGTTACGCCTGGTAACCCGGTAGCCCCCGTAACGCCTGTCACGCCCGGTAACCCGGTAGCCCCCGTAACGCCTGTTACGCCTGGTAACCCGGTAGCCCCCGTAACGCCTGTTACGCCCGGTAACCCGATAGCTCCCGTAACGCCTGTTACGCCCGGTAACCCGGTAGCCCCCGTAACGCCTGTTACGCCCGGTAACCCGGTAGCCCCCGTAACGCCTGTTACGCCCGGTAACCCGGTAGCTCCGGTAGCTCCGGTAGCTCCCGTAACGCCTGTTACGCCTGGTAACCCGGTAGCTCCCGTAACGCCTGTTACGCCCGTTGGCCCTGGTATCGGAATAATTATACCGGTTATACCTGTAATGCCCGTTATACCTTCACCAGGTGGTCCCGTTGGCCCTGTTGGTCCTGGCGGCCCGGTGATACCAACAATTGGAGGGCAATTTGGGACACCCCCATTATTAGGGGTACGATTAAACCTTTGAATATTATTAAAACATTCATCCCCTTGACTATACATTTATAAATTACCTCCTCAACAAATTTTTAACGGCAATATTAGGTTATGAAATTTCTATTAAATGTGTGGACTACTTAGCCTATTAGTAATATATTTTCTTATCATTTTAATTATTTCAACACTAGAGAACATCCTTTACGTTCAACCGTCATTGTGATTGAAAAATTGATAAATCCTCAGTTCAGAATATATAATAATTGTGCTTTCAAGCGTTTCAGTGTATTTTGCAGTATTAACAACAATTGTTAGCAGTAATTCTTTTTTACTTATTCTAGTTAGGGTTTCTTTTTTGCATAATAGATAAAAATAGAGCTACCAGACTGACCTATAAAGAGCTTTTATAAATAACTGTTTGTATATTAATTAAAGGGTATTCAAAATAACCATGACTACGTAAAATCGCTGATATTGTCATAATTAGTGCTTGAAAAAAAGAAACCCTCCAACAATTCTTAAATAAAGAGAAGTCTCATCCATTAGTTCAAGTGGTGAGTCCATAAATTGTAGTAAACATGAACCAAAGAAATATATAAACATACTTATGATAGTTCCAGAAATTAAATTTAGACTTATTGCTGTAACAGCAATGGTTCGAGCCGATTTATAACGATTTGCACCTAGATGCTGGCTGATTAAAATAGCTTCTCCTGTTGCAACAAAACTGAACATTACAATAGAAAAAGAGACCAATATGTAGGAACCGCATCAATGTGGGGGATTAGTGTGACGTTTGCATGGTTTTTTGGACTCTACCTTGGTTTAGGCTTGATTGGGGTATGGATTGGTTTTATCGCTGACGAATGGTTAAGAGGAATTATCATGCTAAGAAGGTGGCGCTCTAAAATTTGGATGACTAAATCATTTATTAAGGAAGATTAAGAAGCAAATTAGGATAAAATAGTAATCTCATAAAAAGTTTTTATAGCAAAAGTTTTTAGATTAAAGAGGTTAAACTTGAACGCTCATTGAAACGTTTTATGCATGATAGAGGAGGGAACACATACGTCAAAGGAGTGTCACTTATGAAACAATCTAGAGCAAAGAAAAAGCCAAATTCATCTTGGAAGATCTTTCTTTTAAGTGCATTGGGAGCAGCTGTTGGTGTGACAATCTCGGCGCTCCTTCGTTAAAGGGTACCTGAAGGTACTCTTTTTTACTGCTATTTGTAGGTATTGTTGTATATGTTTAAAAGGAATGAAAGGTTTATAATTGAACGTTAAGTTTACTGCTTTGATCGCCAGCGGATGCGTTTGTTAATCCGTGTGTCTCTTCAACGGTTATTATAAACTGTACAGGGTTCATATGACTTGTCTTTGATATGATCGTCATACGAGCTTATATTTACAATTATATCTCTATCAAGGAGGGTAACATGAAACGGAAGGCTAAATTGGTACTGTATCTTTCAGTAATTTTACTTGTCATTTTTACGGTGAATCTTTCAAACCTAAAAGGGCATACAGCGTCTTTAGAAACAGATGCAACTATTGATGACTTCGAAGGCTATTCATCAACTGAGGAATTAAAACAAGCATATTACTTTTGGTCATCTAGTGAAAATGGAATGGAGTGGTCATTGAGCCAAGAACATTTTAATGATGGTACTCAATCTATGATGATTGTTGCAGCTGAACCCTTTGATTCTTCCTGGACTTCTTTAACCCATCGTTTTTCGATGAGTGATTGGTCAGACTCAAGTGGTATTTCGTTTTGGATACATAACGATGCAGATGAATCGTTATCATTTAATTTTGATGTGAAATCAGAGTCCAAAGCATTTGGGCAAGAAGGAACCTTTACAGTAGCTGTTAAAGAAGAAGGCAATTCTCTATGGGAAGAACATGCATTTGAAAGCATGTTGACGGTTCCAGAGCATTTTTCCGGACTTATACGTATTGCTTGGAATCAATTCACAGAGGAATATTGGCAATGTTCACATAATTGTGAAACCGATCTTAATCTTGCCTTAGTAAACGGAATTGAATTTGGTTATAATCCACAAGCACATAAGGATAATGACATTTATTTAGATTCTATCAGTCTATGGGGCACCGGTGATCAATCTTTAGCTCCTGAATGGGCAGCACCTTCTAACACTTTTCAACTGCATTATTCTCCAGCACCTATTGATAATCCGTTAAAAGGATTTTTACCCTTTAGTGAATCGGTATCTTGGCGAACAGAGCCGAATGAAATCCCGTATAGTATGGAATTTTTCTATATCGGCCTGAATGATATCATGCAGCACTTTGATGAATTTGATTGGAGCAAGTTGGAAACGAAGCTTAATGACGTAGCATCAAGAGGCAACCAGGCAATTTTCAGGGTATACCTCGACTACCCACATCGGCCATCTGGAATTCCACCATTTTTATTAGATCTAGGGCTGGAAACAAAAGATTACCATTATGAGAGCAACGGAGGACCAAATGGAACAAGTGTAGCCCCTAATTACGATGATGAGAATTTACAGCTTGCCTTAACGCAATTTATTGAAGCTCTTGGCAATCGCTACGATGGTGACCCAAGAATTGGGTTCATTCAAGCTGGATTAATTGGATTCTGGGGTGAATGGCATACTCATCCACAGGATGGCTGGACTCCTGCTAATAGTTGGGACGGTGAGTTAGTGGAGCAAAAAGACGGTCGTGCCACCGACTGGATGCCCAGTTTAGGTAATCAAGAAGCAATAGTCCAAGGCTTTGATCAATCGTTTGACCAAACAAAAATATTGGTGCGCTACCCTACAGAATTCAATCAAAATGTAAACGTAGGCTATCATGATGATTCGTTTGCATTTCAGACATTACCTCCTTGCTTGGGTGGCGAAGTCTGGCACTTTGTCGGCCGACTTCAAGAAAATCAAGAGATGGATAAGTGGAAAACTGAACCTATTGGAGGCGAAATACGTCCAGAAATTCAGCTTAAGATGTGGGATAACGATCCACCTCAATATATTGACGAACCCATTGGAGGAGCACAGGGAGAAGATTATTACAAAAGCCTTGAATTAACGCATGCATCATGGCTCAAAATCCAAGAAGTTTTTCAAACACCACTCTCAGGCGAAGCTATGAAACGAGCCCAGGAAGGTTCACGCGATCTAGGTTACGAATATTATGTCTCAACTGCCTATGTGAAAGAAACAGATGGGTTTTTAAAAGCAGCAATCAACATACAAAATACAGGAATAGCTCCCTTTTACTATGATTGGGACATTGAAATTGCAGCAAAAGGTACGAACGGTACAGTTCAATCGTGGTCAACCGATTGGGATATAACATCTATCTTACCAAAAGACAAAGACACAAGAGAACATAATGACGTTTTAATGGAGTGGTCGAGTACGTCGACACTAAGTGAAGGGGGCTACGATATTTTAGTGAGAGTCGTTAACCCTTTATTGGAGAGTACTTCCCAAGCTAAATCCTTTCATTTTGCTAACATAGAGCAAGAAGAAAATGGTTGGCTGAAAATTGGAGAGGTTGAGATTAGCAATTCCCGTTAGAAGATTTTCGCAATGAGTGTGTAAAAACAGGATGAAACGCTAAAAGAAGGTGAGGTACCTGAATCAAATGAGCGTACACCTTTAAGACATCTGGGACTCGTTTTGAGGATTCGTCCCAGATGATGCCCTGTTATTGGTGGTGGAGAATCGATGCAATGGCCGTCAGTTTTTTTCGATTAGAAGGTTCCATCTCTAAGTAGATGGCTATCAGTTTAAATAATTCATCTTGATCTTTAGCATTTAGCGTATTGTGTGCTGTATCGCTTTGTTTAAGCTGATCAAAAAAATCGAGCGACTGCGTATCTAATTTAGATTCATCCTTAGAATGGAGTTCGTTTGAGAACAATTGATGGATGCGTTTTGTGTTCAGTTGTCGTTTTGGTTTCATAAGAATCACGTCCTTTGTTCATTCTTAAGCTTAACGTAAACGATGTCTAAAACCAATTAATAAGAATGAGTCGCATATTGATGAAAAAATGTCTTACATAATAATTACGAATAAAATGGTGCCTGGACAATATTGAAACTTACTTAACCATCGTCCGTAAACAAATAGAGAAGAGCCCATACTAATTGCAAGTTTAACATTTATGCTTATTCTCAGGGCGAGTTTACTGCGCTAACCTCAATGAAACTAGTTTAGTTTTGAAGGGTAAGGGGATGAACAATTGTATTGAATAAAAGAGAGGTGTTTAAATGAAGATTCTATTCTTTGCGGTCGCCGCCTTTTTCTTAGTCTACGGCACAACCGAATGGATTTCAGGCTCAGAATCGTTAATGAAATATCTTTACTTAGTGATTGGAATAGCGTTTGTTATTGTTGGAATAACACATGAATCTAAGAAAAAAGAGGGTTAACAAAAGATACTGTCTTTAAGCATGTGAGTTTATGGTTCTCTTAAACCTAACCCTGTAGCCTAACCAAAAATGAATCACGAGAAGGCTCATTAAGGACCTATGAGGTGTTTTGGTCCATCTCAAGTATATGTAAGGATAAGAGATCTATCAGACTCAAAATTAGCTTTAATCGTAATAGTTTCTTTAATTGGTTGGATATTATTTATGTGCGTTTCTACAGAATAAGGGATTCTCAAATTAAACCCTATAAAGTAGGAACAGAAACACTATACTCTAAGGTTTTTTCACTTTTAGTATAGCCTAGATTTAGTCTATTCCAACTGTACTTCAAGATTTTCAGAACAGTGATGAAGGAAGTGGGGTTCGCTTTTATAGAGTCATTTAAAATTATATGGTATACTTTGATAAAATTATACGGAGATACAAATGAACCCATTAATTATTCTAAAAGATAATTTACAGGAACTAACCCCTGTTCAAAGAAAAGTAGCAGATTATATAATAAAAAACCCTTCAGATGTTGCCTTTATGACGGTGCATCAATTAGCTCAAGTAGTTGAAACGAGTACGACTACAATAATGAGATTAACAAACAGGTTGGAATATTCAGGCTATACGGAATTTCAAGAGGGATTGCAACAGCTTGTTAGAGAACAAACCGCACCTCATCATCGATTAGAGGTTAATTTAGAGCAAGTGGATAAAGATGATTTATGGAGTAACACGATTACCAGCTACCTTCAACGAATCCAGACGATGTCATCTCATATATCTAGCGATCAAGTGGGGGAAGTGGTACGGCAAATTGTTAATTCACGACATATATATTGTACAAGTGTACTAAGTGGTCTGCCTGTAGCTCAATATTTAAGGCAAGGGTTAAATCGCACATTAGGGAATTGTCAGCTGTTGACGGCCGATGCAACCAGTGAATGGGTCGATAATGTCATTAATATGCAGTCAGACGACTTGATAATAGTCGTAAGCTTTCCTCGGTATGCGCGAAGAATTATTCATTTGCTTGAGGCTGCTAAGAAGAGAGGGACAAAGGTCGTAGCTATTACAGACAAATATTCATCCCCGGTTGTTGAATATGCTGATGTGGTACTCCCATGTCAATCTACTAGTTTGGCCTTTCATAACTCTCCAATTGAAGCAATGATTGTTGCAGATTATTTAATCTCTGCAACCGCAATTCAGCAATCTGAGTCAACAAAACGTCGTTTAGATAACATTAATCATATATTGACAAAGACACGATATCATCAACAGCCTATGGATGAATAGGTGCTTAGGTATCGGAAAAAAACTCCTGTGGGTAATTTTACCTACAGGAGTTTTTTATAATTCTTGATGAAAAGGTTTACATTCTCTCGAGAGGTTGCTATAGTAATTTATGTTACTCAAAACTAAAAAAAATGTAATAAATATTACTAAAGGTGATGATTATGAGCATTCATAAAGACGATCTCATTCAAAAAATGCAAAAGATCGGTTCCTCCGTATTTGCTGATGTTATGGAGAATAAAAATGTGATGGACTATAAATTAAAGCCTGTCAATGATGCTGGACCGCTAGTAGGGCTAGCAAGAACAGTATCTGTACCTCCAGGGGATAATTTATTTTTACACTATGCAATGTATGAAGTGAGTGTAGGAGACATCATTGTAGTTGATGGCAAAGATTTTAAGGGATCAGCTTACCTCGGGGAGCTTATGGCTGGCGCTGCTCAGAAACTTGGTATCAAAGGAATTATTATAGATGGACTCGTTCGTGATCGAAGTGAGCTACGTCAATTAGATCTTTCTATTTACGCAAAAGGGTTTACGCCAATTGGGCCAAAAAAAGAAGGACCTGGGACTTTTGATCAGACCATCACTTGTGCAGGAGCTGTTGTATCCCCGGGAGATTTTATTGTTGGAGATGAAGACGGTGTTGTAGTTGTTCCTTATAAGGATGCCACTAATTTAATTGCTAAGGCAGAAAATAAGATTGCCTATGAATCGAGTCGTTTAGAAAAAATAGAAGCGTTTCAATTAAATGATAAACATGTTACTAAAGACGCCATTAAGCCAGGTTGGTTAGATGACGCAATGAAACCTTTTAAAGGTAATACAAGCCACTAAAGGAGTGACAAGATGAATATAGGTTTTTTAGGATTTGGCGAGGTAGGCTATGAGATGTCTAAAGGATTCTTAACATATGGACAGGCTCATCAAATATTTGCATATGATCCCCAGCACCAAAAAGAGTCCACGATACTTCAGGCAAATGAAGTAGAGGTACAGCTTTTAGATGATCCTATTAAGGTGGTAAAAGAACCATTAGATATTTTATTTGCAGCTGTTCCGGCACTTTATTCTTATGATGCATGGAGCGCAATTAAAGATTATTTGAACGAAGATACTATTTATGTTGATTTATCAACTGCTAGTGCAAGTATGAAACAAAAGATAAATGACGAGCTCTCTCTTCAAAATTCAATAATTGATGCTGCAATGATGGGTCCATTAAAGGGGAATCAACATAAGGTTCCAATGATGATTAGTGGAAGTGATGCTAGACGGTTTCAGAGATGGGGCCAAGATTTTGACATGAATGTTAAATACGTTAGTGAGAATCCTGGGGATGCTACCAATATCAAGTTTATTCGCAGTATCTTTACTAAAGGTCTTTCCACACTTATGCATGAGGTTCTGGAAATTGCTAATCGACTTGATTTAGGCGATCTCATACTAGATTCTATAACTCAGACAATGGAAAAGGACTCCTTTGAGGATATTGTTAATCGATTAATAACTAGTAATGTGCTCCATTCTAAACGTCGTGTTCAAGAGATGGAAAATGTGATGGATTTCTTAACCGAGTACCACGTTGAGCCTTATATGAGCAAAGCTACTCGCGATAAGCTCGCAGCTATAACGAATGAACATTTAAAAGACTTATTTGCAGATAACCCACCGCAGAGTTGGAAGGAAGTTATGCAAAAAAGTAATCAATCAAATTAGTCATAGGGAGGGATTGTCATGGGTATTCTTGCCCTAGTTATCTTTGTAAGCGTATTAGTTTTCTGGAGTTTAAAACTTAAGAGAAATTTAGGCGAAGCCGCACTAATTGGTTTCTTAACCATTGTTCCACTTGGAGGAACAGATGCATTCGCGTTATTTCTAAGAGGTATTACGTTTGCATCAACCTTCTCAGTCCTGTATGCCGCTATTGCCTTTGTGTTTATGGCGTACGTGATCGATAAATTTGGTATCGTTGGAAAACTGTTAGCCATCTTAAATTCTTTAGTTGGAAGACTTCCTGGTGCGCCAGCCATTATGGATGTACTTGGCTCCTCGGCATTAGGAACCTTATCAGGCGGTGATTCTGGAAACACGGCGGCAACGGGCTCTATTACAGGTCCTTGGATGCTTCGTAATAAGTGGAACAATGAAATTGCAGCATCCGTGATGGTAGGGAACGGCGGATTGGCTTCCGTACTCCCACCAACAACCTCAATGTTTATAGTATTAGGCTTTGCACCAGTAGCGGCGGCTATTACAACAGGAGAATTTTATATTGCTTTATTAGCTGCAGGTGCCTATCAAATGCTTCACAGACTATTTTTGATTGGGTATTTTGTCAAGAAGCAGAATATTAAAGCGTTCCCACCAGAAATGCTCGACCCATTTAGCGTCTCCTTTAAGAATGGGTGGACCTCTATTCTTATTTATCTAGGGGCCATTATCCCATTAGGACTCACTATTGGACCATTAGCGAATTATTTAACTAATTTACCTAGTATCGGTGAAGATGCGATTAAAAGTATAGATATTGTTATATGGATTCCAACACTTATGATTGCTATTTCATTTTTAATTGCAAAAAAATCAACTCCGAATTCAATAAATGAGTTATTTTCTTTTGTTAAAAAATCAATTCCGCGGTTTGTAATCATTGGAGCATTAATCTTTTTTGCGGTTGCTTCAAGTGAGATTCTAACAGAGTTAGGTTTATCTGATAACATAGCACAGATTATGGGCGCTGCTAATACACCTGCTTGGTTAACGGTAATCATTCTAGGAGTTGGAATTACAGCCATTGCTGGACCATTAACAACAACAGGTACATTGACTGCAGTAGGATTAGTATCTTACGAGATTTTAGTATCATCAGGGTTCTCACCAATGATTGCAGCTGTAGTTGTCATGACTTTTGCATCTACATCAGCACAAATGCCTCCAGCATCTGGATCAATATATATTGCTTCAGGAATTGTTGGAGCAAGACCAGAAAAAACATTTTCCATTTTAATTTTTTATTATGCAATTCCTGTAATTTTCATTGGATGGCTCATTGCAATGGGTATACTACCAATCGTGGGAGGATGACGATTATGCAAAACACATTAGAGAAACTGTTTACCATATCATTAATTTTGTCTATAGTATGTGCTCTTACAATGATTCTACTTCAATTAGTTGGTTTAATTATTGGCAATGGAGACCTTGTTATCGCTAGTAGCGAATGGTTGAAAGCACCAACCATTATTCTTTCAGCTGTTTTCTCTGGGATTGCTTTTGTATTAGGTTACTTTCCAGATTATAAAGAAGAAGAGAATTCTTAATATAAATAAAGTGCTTAGAGAATATACTATTCGTTTGTTACAGAAATATTTTTTATAATAATTGTCAGACATATGAAAAAACAGATATAGCCTATTATAAAATAACTACCCTGACAGCTAACGTCAGGGTAGTTATCATACTTGATGAAATTTTATTAATTCCGTCAGAACTTTAATAAATCTTTTCTTAAGACTTATTGCCTCAATAACTTTAATAGATTTATTGCACGGTAAAAGTAAATAAGGCACATCTGTATGGATTATATCTTTTTCAAGTAGTAAAACTACTTGATTGAAGCTCGTTCTTGTAAATAATGTCCTAAAACCAATGTTGGCAAATAGCAGCCAATACATTTCTATCCTCAGTAATAACCAAAGAAATAATTCCTTCTTTATCTTCTATAGTTGGAAGAAGATTTTTTATAAAAAAGTCACGTGCTGAAAAATTCTCTGGCCGGTTAAACTTATTTTCGGTTAGCATTAGACTTTCAATTCGATCTACTCTAAAACTACGGTTATCATTCCTAAGATGACAAAATCTAATCATATACCACTTATTAGAGCCTACTACACTTTTTCAAAGCAAGATTTAGAAATTATCAATAAGCGAAGGAGAGGAGAAAACCGTTTAGGGTTTGCCGTTCAATTAGCCTTTCTTCGGTATCCCAGTTGGCCATACACCCATAGGACTTGAATACATACGAGGAATGGAATTAGAAACGGTGCAAATTAATTTTATGCACCGCAATCGTCTATTACAGCTATCTCACCCCTTACATGCGGTTGAGAAACCTCCACGAGTTTAACGTCACTAAGCCCTCAATGCCTGAAATGTGTTCCCCCCTTCAAACACGCATTCCACTTACACTCTCGACTTGACAATAAGTAAGCGTTACCGCAAACTTTTAATTGATAGTCATATAGTTGGGAAAATTAGAAGATAGGAAGTGAAATTACATGACCGAAGAGGAACGAATTCTTAGTGGTGTACTATTTTCTCCTGGAGACTCGGAACTAAAAGCAATTAAACTTCGATCACATAAGCTTAGCCGTAGGTACAGTCAGTTACCCGAAGAAGAACAGGAAGAGCGCCAAAAATTGTTGCGGGAGCTAGTGGGAAGTATAGGTGAAAATAGTAATATTCAAGGACCCGTGTTTTTTCATTATGGTGTTCATACCAAAATTGGTCATGGGTTTTTTGGAAATTATAATTTGACCATACAGGATGATGCGCTAGTGACTATAGGAAACTATGTAAACTTTGGTCCTAATGTAACTATTGTGACTCCAATTCATCCATTAGTCGCTTCAGAGAGACGACAAATGCTACATGCCAATGGGAAGCCAGCAACTTTATGTTACGCAAGACCGGTTTCAATTGGAGATGATGTCTGGTTTGGTGCTAATGTGACCGTATGTGGAGGAGTGACAATTGGAGATGGCTGCGTTATTGGCGCAGGCAGTGTTGTGACCCGAGATATTCCGGCTAACTCGCTTGCTGCTGGTGTGCCCTGCAAAGTGATTCGACCTATAACGGAAGCTGATAGTATGAAGTATAAGCCAGAATTATTAGAGGGGTGCCAAGTACTGGATTAATGGTCTTTTAACCTTTCACTATCTAGATTACGATAACCATATAATTATTTGTGACTCAATACTGCACACAGCAAAAGAGGCTGTTTTTTACATAAGCGTCGAGCGGTAAAGCTTCATCTATCTGGTTGTGACCAAAAAAGAGAAGGATAAAATTACCATAGAAAAGTTCAAAAAGACAAGGATATCATAGGTTACTTCTTATGAACAACAAGCATTACTAGAAGCGATGAGACACGAGATTTATATTATTCACTAACTCTAAAAGAACTTAGGTATTTTATGGAATTCATGGTTCCGATAAGTCTAGCCATATTATTAATTGGTAGTGTTACCATTGTGACATGGATCCTATCAAAAAAAGATTTGAACCTACTAGTAAAGTTTATACCAGTCCTATTCTTAGAATTTGCTGCAATTGCGTTTATTGTTTATGACTTAGTTATAAATGTTGATGGCGGCCAAGCATATTTAATCCTATGGGATTAGTATAATTTTACTAGCAATCATCCCTTTGCAAATCATTTTACGGTCACATAGTAAGCAAATGAAAGATCAGGGTAAGCACATAAATTAATCTATTAGCGATTATTCATTGGTCTAACTTTCTAAGAAAGAGAACGGGTACACAAAGTAAGGAAACGGAACAAAACAGTTAGTTACCATTTAGGAAAATGAAAGAAAGCACATGAGTTCATTCATGTGCTTTCTTAATCTAGATAATTATATGTAGGAATCAAAAATGAAGGATTGGTTTTTTCTCTCTTAATCGTTTCTATCTGAAAGAGGGGTTTCTTTAATGTCCATTTAACTATCTAATTTGACTCATCCACACTATCATTCTCATGCGCTGTGTTTAACATGTTTACTGAAAGGGGAAGTGATGTCCCGTAATTAAAACTTGTTATGAGCAATTTGCATTAATAGATATACGAAATATAAAAACCCGATTTAAGCTAACGGAAACTTCTTGTGTGCGTTTGTTGCACGATCATGCATTTTTTGAACAGGCACTACTTTAGGATGAACCACTTTATTTCCGATTGCCAAAACATACTCGCACGTACTCCACTTTTCTAATTTTTCCTTATATCCCATATCCCATTTTGCTAATAAATCTTTTTCATTCTGATTACGGTAGGGATAACGAACGGGAATTCGGTCCATCCCAAAGCGCCAAGGCTTTGGAGTGAGCCTTGCACGAAAACTGTTCTGTACCTTACATAAGACACGATAGCTGGGATCACAACCTAGTAGTTCAAGGATTTGCTCTGCTTCCCTCCCGCTTGGTTCAAACGTCTGATGTGTGATCATATAACGAAGTCCGCCGTATGTGCGATAGACGGTAGCACCACGTTTGTCGTCCTCGTGTACCCATCGCTTCAGCTGATTGATTGCTTGTGTCTCTTGAGAGTCTTCACTTAAAGCTTTCTTTTTTCGAGAAAATAAGCCTTTTATCCCTTTAAATAAGCTTAAATGGGTCTTTTGTTCAAAATCAATATCTACGAACATGACATTCTGTGTGTTCAAAATAAACGACCCATATAAATTACGTGTAATAACGTAACTGAACTCATCGTGATTAGAAATAATTTCTTCGCGCACGGGATAATGGCCATATGAGTATTTTTCCTGGAGCGGTTCCCCTTGCTCGATCTTTACTTTCAGTTCCTTCGCTGCTTGATCAGACTTAGTCTGAGCTGCTTCCTCACTTTCATCAGACCAACGCCAAACAGAGGTAATTACTCGTTTTCCAACCGGATCAAATGCATCTACTTCAGATTCTGCCCAAAATTTAGGAATGTCCATATTTTTAAGTGCCTCCCTGAAAAACTATTAAGACAATGTAAGAATATAATTCTTATTATAAGTGATACCGTAATGGGATAACATCTTTAAGTACAGAATGTAAAAATGTCGTTAATCCATTAGTGAATTATGGTAATACCTAATACTGGGGATATGTCGCTCTTAAAGAGTATAAATATACGTTCACATAACCTGGAAACTAATCTTTGGTGTGTCGTACTAAAGAAATAAACAGAAGGAGCAAAATAAAGTAATGTGCAGTATGGTCAGATCGAAAAGTAAATAAAAATGAAATTTGTATCTTTTTGCTCAATAATTTAAAATTAGAATTAACTAAGTAAATAAATTATTAGGGCTACTAAAAACAACATAAGCACAACAATATAATTTACTCCTTCACTATTTCTATTGAATTTCTAAATAAACTTTACGGATTGGGTGAAAGCATGCTTTTAGCTTCCTATGAAAAACGTTTAAACAAAAATAATAAAGAAGGAACTGTTACAAAAGAATATATTGAAATTAATGGGGTTCGACAAGGAATCATTATTGAATCGTTGAATAAAGAAAAACCATTGTTATTATTTTTGCATGGTGGTCCTGGGTTTCCCATCTATCCTTTCAACAAAGCTCATGGTATTCATTTTGAAAACTTATTCAACGTTTGTTATTGGGACCAGAGAGGAACAGGGATGTCATATAATAAAAAGGAAACTGACAGCCCATTAAATCTAAATCAACTGATTGAAGATACTATTGAAGTAGTAAATTATTTACGAAAAAAGTACTCACGAGAAAAAATTTTTTTGATGGGTCACTCATGGGGATCTTATCTTGGTAGCATTGTTGCAAGTAAGAATCCTGAACTATTCTATGCTTATATTGGTGTCGGTCAAATAGGATTGCAAAAAGATTCTGAAGAAGAGACTTATAATTATATTCTGGAAACTGCAATTGCTCAAAATGACAAACGTGCGATTTCACAAATAACAAAAGTGAAGTTTGATGTAAATTACTATAAGAACCAATCATATTCTGCAATTAGAAAAAAATTTACAGACAAATATGGTGGTGGTTTCAAGCGCGATGGATACTCTTTCATTGAGACTCTAAAGCATATTCTCATGTGTCCAAACTATACTTTCAAAGAAAAAATGAACATACTAAATGGTAGTTATTACAGCTATCAATCTTTAGCTCGAGACATGGCTACAACTGATATAGTGAAATTAGTACCAAAAATTAAAATTCCAGTATTTATAATACAGGGGTTACATGATTATCAAACTACATACACTCAAGCAAAACGTTTTTACGACTCAGTAGAAGCTCCTTACAAAAAAATATTCATCTTTGAAGACTCAGCTCACACACCATTTTACGAGGAACGAGAGCGTTTTCGTGAAATTATGGAAGGTGAAGTATTGGGGTTAATCTCTCCTTGACGAACTTTCGCTAAAAAGTGCTTGTATTATGTACAACTTCCTGTGCTTTTTTTAGCATATTGCAAATTAATTGTCGCTTACTTTCAAGGGTACTAACCGAATAAGACAAAAAAACGGGAGTGAGTGGGGGGAAGATGTCCAATTTAATTAGGGAAGAAAAAATCTCGTTACATTACAATGTTAACTAAAGTAATTTCTATGCCAATCATTCCTGTACTTTTTTTAGAAATTATTCCACTTGAACCCACCCTCATTTTTAAAAACCACAGAGAATGGGGGGGTTAGAAAATTTTGCTTACAAGGAGATTGATACAGTACAACATGCTTATGGTAAAAATTAAGTCTTATGACATGTGCATTACATTATTCACACAGTTAACGGTCTTTCTTTTTTCGTAGGATTGATCGTCTTTTTACGGTTGTTTTATACACTATGTGAGGGCAAAAATGAACAATAGAAAAGCTATGAGTGTGATATCCAAAAATAGTGCTCCTTTGCTAAATTCTTGCTGACTATTAAGGTTGTACTACTTATTGTTAAAAGTATTTAATAAGAGTTATTTGGATTCACTCACTCAGATAATTTATTTGTCTTTGTGCTATTTTAAGTTGATAAAATAGATGTTTGAATTTAGCCTTAATACTGATTCATTTGAGAACATTTTTTTAGTTTAGTTAATTGTACTTTTTGTAGCTTAAGGAAAACCATTCAAAGCACAATTGATTATATGAATGGTGAAGATTAAATCAAATTTAAAATTCTATAAGATTCATAGTAAGGCCCCTTAATTTAAGTGAAATCCTTTATTATTAAAGAAAAAAGAGCCATTTTCACAACGGCTCCAAGATAAGGGAATGACAATACTTGTGCAACTATAATAACTAACTCTTTCGATATATTCAGACCATTTCTTTATTCGTTTGATTTAACGAGTTAGAACGATGAACGTCATGTTTACCAGCGAGAAGGTATGAATTATTATTGTCTCGATGAACGTCGTGTTTACCAGCAAATTTATGAACATCGTGTTTGCCAAAAGTCTCTACCTCACCATTTGATTTGAAATCTGCACCAACAATTGTAGCTGAAGAAAGGATTATTAACGTAGCTAAACTTAAAGTTACTTTTTTCATGATTGATCAACTCCTAAATTAGTTTGTTGTTTGGTCATGTCATTTGATAAGCGAGAGTATTTTAGTGCATTTTCCATGTCCCCTTTATTTTCAAAAAATAAAGATACTTCCTCACAAATTTCTGCGCAATCAAAATATTGATTATTTGCTTTTAAGAGATCTAGACCCAATTCAACTAGTTTAAAATTATTCTCTATATATAGCCCTCTACTTACATGACATTTTGCTGTGATCTCAACGAGATTATGAGATTGAGCAGCGCTTTCAATATCGTCTAATCCTGATATGTAGACCCCGGTTCTTAACTGAGCATTAAGCAAATTGTATTTAGTTTTAATGCTGGTTACCGATTGTCCAAGTTCAGGAATTAATAAAGCTTTCTCAAAAAAAGGTATTGCTTCTTCATATCTTTTCTGTGTCATCCGATTAAGTCCCATGTTGCTTAAAAGAAGAGCATTATAGAATGGAAAGGGCTTCGCTAAACTTATTAAATCGTTGTATATTAATTCCGCTGACTCATAGCGTCCCACTTCTGTATGAATTGCTGCTAAAATCATTTTACAACGAACAACGTTCGCAATATAGAGATCGTTTTTCTCAAAGAATTCCAAAGCTTGTTCTAAATAAGAGTAAGAAAATGTATATTGATCAATGCGATAGTAACTATATCCAAGCTCCTGATAGAAATCTGCTCGTTCAGCAGAATCATTAACTTTTTCTATCAATCTTTCCGCAATCTTGTACGTACGTATTGCTGACTTGTATCTCTCATTTAAAAACTCATGTTGTCCAGATACAAAATAATACATATAGTTTAGATAATCATCACGTTCAATCTCCACCGAACTGACGACTGGCGCCTCTAGTGTTCCCCCTTCGGTATAATTTACAATTAAATCGTGTTTGAAACTAATTAGCTGATAATATGCCAACATCTTGTCGTGGGGTTCCATTTTCTGAACTATTTCATCTGTCTGTTGTTTTAATATTTTGGCTTGCTTAATATCTTTAGCTATTAAGCAACTATGCCATTCAACAATCTTTTTTCCAACTTCTTCAGCTTTTAATACAGTATCCAAAAAAACGCCTCTCTTCATTCCCAAATTTCTGTTAATTATATTATATATGTTTCAATAGTATTATGAAAGTGATAGTACATATTTCCCAACTTCTTAAATTAAAACGAGATCTTACTGATTACATGTGTGTTTAAAAAACGACAAATACATCTTGAACTAGGGACTTAGGCAAGCGCTGCTCTGTTTTTCGTTGGACTTCTGTGCTGTTACTTCCCCAATTATGAGTATCTTTCTAGCGAAAAGGGTTTTGAAAAACGTTCGTTTAACACGGTAACAAATAATTTCACTTACCGAATTGAAAAAGATTAAATAAAATAGCCCCACCCCCATTCTTTTTAAACCTAGGAGAATGGGGGTGGGGCAAAACAGTTCACTTACAGACCTAAATATTCTTGCATGAGAATGAAGGAGAGGGGTACAGAACGACTAGATGCGTTAGGAAAAAAATGAAAGCTTATGAGTTGTGCTTTACACTATTCACACGGGTAATGGTCTTTCTTTTTTTTTTCGTAGAACGGTTCGTCTTTTTACAGTTGCTTTATATATTATATAGGGTGTAAAAATCGTCATAAACAATAAAAAAGCTATGATCGTGATATCCAAAAATAGTGCTCCTTTGCTAAAATCTTGCTGATTGAGATTGCTTTATGTATTTTGGATAATAACTAAAAGGGGAATGTGCGTTTGTGTTTTAATTATATTATGGTAGTGAGGAAGGTACTAGATTGTTATGATCGAAGTCATGAAGATGCCTATTTCTTAGTAATGTCATGCTACCTAGACGTTATAATCGTGATGACCTACTTTGTAGAAATAAGATATCTGTGCACTTTCAACATGAAGAATTAAAAGCAAAATGCTAACATTTAATATGAGATTTATACTTCACAAATCTTGATGATAAATCTTTAGAATTCCAAATAGAGGATTTTTACGGATTCTAAAAGAACTATTAAACGCACTTTATCAAAAAGAAAACGGTGATCAAGTAATCATACACAATTGATAGATAAATCAAGGTACTTGATGTTTACTAAGCACACTATGAAAGAATAAGGAAGGACTGGGAAATGCCTAACAAAACGTTCAACAATTTTAAAAATAGTAACCATTTAGATAAAGGAGAAAAAATGACAATATCTATAGCTTATGGAAAGACAGAAAATGTAATTAATTATTTAGATGGATTCGATATAAGACTGAATCAAGATGAAAGGGATAACTACAATAAATTAAAGTTTCCTACTAATCAAAGAGATTATCTAGCTGCCCATTTACTCACCCGTTATTGCATAAACCATCTTACGGGTGTGGCTTTTCATGAAATAAATTTGACCCAACATTGTGCAACTTGTGGTGGGAAGCACGGAAAACCAGAAGTAAGCTATCCTGCAAATACGTTTGTTTCTTGGTCACATACGAGTGGAAATGTGGCAAGTATTTCAGCTCATAAACCAGTAGGCATTGATATTGAAAAAATGGGGGTAGCATTGGATGCAGTATTTGGAGAATTATTCTTATCACCATTGGAAAGAGAAGAGATTTCTTTTTCAGATAGGGATGAATTAAGTTCGACATTGTACAAGATGTGGGTTAAGAAAGAATGTCTAATTAAGTTAGGCTTATATCAAATCGATCAAATGAAAGATATCTGTTTGACTTCTACTAACCCTTTTTATTCTCATAATAGAAAAAGATATTCGTTTATCGATATTGACTCAGATTCCATGATGGGAGCTGCTGTATACGAAATAGAAGACGGTATCATCGAAAAGGCCTCACTCACTCATTTATAACTAGTCACCTTACTCGACTCCTGTTCCTTTATTTAATTCGCTTTTTAAATCAGAGCTTCTGCTTGTCTTAATCGTCAAATGACACATTTCCCAATATCGGTCTAGTCTATTCAAAGGTATACTTGTTAAAAGGTACAAATAGAAGCAGCTAGATGCCGTATCTTTGGGAACGTGTATGTTAAAAACGAAAAGGAGCTATTATATGATGCAGGGCAGTCTAAAGGAAATGTTCTCAATTCAGGTAGACGAAAGACCAGAGCATATCGCGTTAACGTTTGGTCATACGCAAGTGACGTATGGAGAGCTAGATCAAGCTAGTAATCGCCTTGCCAACTATCTTCTGGAACACGGCGTAAAAAAGGGGCAATTAATTGGACTTTCTCTCAATCGATCGCCTCAACTAATTGTAGCAATGTTAGCTACGGTGAAAATTGGTTGTGTTTATGTCCCCATTGATTCAAAATACCCTCAAGAACGTATCGAATACATGATTCGTGATTCGTGCGTCACTTCTCTTATCACGACATCTACTACTCTCGCTCACATACCTTACCTCAACATGTCTACAATTTTACTTGATCAAGAAGCAAGTGAAATTAATAGGATGACAGCAACACCTCCAGCTATTCACGTTGAACCACTTGATTTGGCTTATATTATGTATACTTCTGGATCGACCGGAATGCCTAAGGGTGTAGCGATCCCACATGAACCCATTATACGACTAGTGAAAGAAACGAATTATTTTCAAATCGATCACCATCAAACCGTTGGTCACTTTGCGACAACTTCTTTTGATGCATCCACCTTTGAAATATGGGGAGCTTTACTAAATGGTGCGAAGTTAGCGATTAGTAACCCGGAACCAATTACTCCGGAAAGTGTTGCTGAGGTTGTACGTGACCACAATGTAACCATTATGTTTTTAACCACAGGTTTGTTTAACCTCATGGTCGATGAAAGGGTAGACGATTTGATAGATCTCAAATACTTAATCAGTGGTGGCGAAGTGATGTCGCCTACCATTGCCAAAAAAGCTGTGGAACGTTTGCCGAATACTCAGGTTTTTAATGTTTATGGTCCAACGGAAAACTGTGTCTTTAGTACGGCATTCGAGTTGACGGCTCAAACAAATTTTGATATGAGCATTCCGATTGGTAAGGTTCTTAATGGAACTTCGATGATGATTGTAAATGAGCAGTTGGAGATTGTTGATGATGGTCAAATCGGTGAGCTTCTTCTAGGCGGAAACGGTCTTGCGAGTGGCTATTGGAATCGTGAGAAGCTAACGAAAGAAACGTTTATTTCTCTGAATCGTCAGCGGTTTTATCGAACAGGAGACCTTGTTCGTATGCTTTCAGATGGAACTATTGAGTATTTAGGTAGGATGGATCAACAAGTAAAAATTCGTGGTTTTCGAATAGAACTGGCTGAGATTGAAAATCATATGATGCTAAATGATGACATTAAGCATTGCTCCGTTTCAATTCAAGAAAGTATGCCAGGAGATAAACGGCTCGTGTCCTATCTTGTCCCTTATAATCAAACAACCTTTAATCTTAAAAAAGTAACTTCTTATCTAAAACAAAAATTACCTGAATACATGATCCCCTCTAACTATGTCCTATTAGATAGCTTGCCCTTAACGAATAACGGGAAAGTAGATCGAGAGGCATTGTCGACTATACCGTTCACTCGTCCTAACTTTGGCGTGCCCTATAAAGCGCCACATACAGAAATGGAGCAACAGCTGGTACACATCTGGCAAGACTTATTACAAGTCGATCAGGTCGGAGTGGACGATGATTTTTTTGAAATTGGTGGAAATTCTCTTCTCGCAGCTCGAGCGACAATTCGTATGAAAGAAATACTTCACACGTCATTACCATCAAGCGCGTTATATAGACATTCTACCATTTTTAAACTAGCCAGCTTCATAAAAGATCAATCTACAGAAACCGATTTAACTACAGTGAATTTGGCCAATGAAATCCAATTGGAAGAACGAATTACACCACCAGTTGAATTTAACCCTTCTTTCTACAAACAAAAAGCGATCTTCTTGACAGGAGCAACTGGATTTTTAGGAGCGTTTTTAATCAAAGAATTTCTGGAGCATGATGAGGAAGCGAATATTTACTGTCTAGTTCGTGCATCTAGTGTTACAGAAGGTCTACGACGCATTAAAACGAATATGGAAAAGTATCATATTTGGTCTGATGCGTATGAGTCGAAGATTATGCCGATTGCTGGTCACTTAGATCGACCAATGTTCGGGTTAACCCGAGAGCAATTCGATCAATTAGCGAAAACGATTGACGTCATTTATCATAATGGGGCGAAAGTAAACTATGTTCAAACTTACGATATGCACAAAAGTGCAAACGTAACTGGTACACAAACGATCCTTGAACTTGCGTGCACATCCACTCTTAAACCGGTTCATTATTTATCAACCATTTCTGTATTTGGTCCGATTGGTTATTTTACGGGCATTAAAGAATTAAAAGAGGATAGAGATTTGAAGATAAGTGAACCTTATATGGATAAAGACATGGGTTATGCGCAGAGCAAGTGGGTTGCTGAAAGCGTAATGTGGGAGGCACACAAACGAGGAATTCCCATGACCGTGTTTCGTCCAGGCTTTATCATGGGTGATCAACGTACAGGTGTTAATAACACCGAAGATTACGTGGCTCGAATGATCAAAGGCTGCATCCAATTAGGAACTTACCCTCATTTACCTAGACAAAGAAAAGAATTTATACCTGTAGATTTTGTGGCCAAGGCGATCAGAGAAATTTGCCTCAATCCTAATAACTTTGGGAAGGCATATCATCTAACGCCACCAGCCCATAGTATCGATCTTGCTGATTTCTTTGCAGAAATGTATACCACACTTGGTTATTCGCTTAAGGAAGTTCCTTATAAAGAGTGGGTTCAACAACTTATCCACGATACTAAAAATTCTAGCGATAATGCCCTGACTCCATTTCTTACGCTTCTTTCTGAAGAGCTTTATAGAGGAAAAACGGCCTTTGAGCTTTATGAAAATATGCCCTCGTACAACTCGAACAACGTGAAAGACGCTCTTAGCGAGAGTGGGCTACCTTTTCCCGTAATGGACAAGAAGTGGATACTTACTTGCTTAAATTATATGAAGAAAACTGGGTTTATTTTAGCACCACTATTACGATTATAAAGAAAATAAGATAGTACGGAGTTAAAATAGATTGTACGAACATAAATAAATTAGAGTCTGTGAAAAGGAAACATTGGTGATTGTCAGATTTAAATAGTAGAGATTTACTTAAAACTAACGTTTACGCATACAGGTTACTTTAAAAAAAGCAAGAGCCAAGTAAATGTATGAAAAAACATATTATCAGCTTACTGTAAAATTATATAAACTTCAAACGCATTAGCTATATAACCTATCTCTTAAACAATGGCGCTGTTATAGCCTTTTTGTAACCCTTGCAATCGTAGTAAAAAGGGCTTGTCCACTGGTGGGGATGTCATGGGTTTATAATCATTTCCTTATATATATCGGCTTTCGGAAAATAAATTCAATAAACTCCGCCTCCTCTATCAAGATAAGCCTTTTGTAAATATTAATTTGTTTGATTAACTATACTTGTATTAAATCGTAATAAAATATATAATTTACCATAAATGAATTTTCTTAATAATTTAATTGGAATTATAATTAAGATTAATTATGATACTGTATAAGATTCTTGGAGGAAAGTTATGTTGATGGCGAACACAATGTCAGGTTATATATGTATTAAGTGTGGAAAGAGGTACCCAATTTCTAATTATTATAAAGGATGTATTGAATGTTTAAATAACGGTTATCCCTCTAGTTTAAGTATTGAATACAAAGATGGATTTGAACTTTACAATTGGTTACCTTTTATTTCACCTATTACTCTTGGGGAAGGAAATACACCATTAATAAAAAATTTAGTCGATGGTTTTGACAACATTATAGTTAAAAATGAGAGTACAAACCCCACTGGTTCCCATAAAGATAGGATAAGTTCTTATACAATTTCAAGTGCAATAAGCCAAGGTTATAAAGGTGTAGTAGTTGCTTCAAGTGGTAACGCAGCCCTTTCTATTTCTTCTTATGCTGCTTATGCAGGTATAAAATGTGTTGTTATATCAACAAAAGCTTTAGATAGATACTTGCAAAAAGTTTTAAAGAAGATGAGTGCAGAGGTTATTCTGGTAGAACAATCTTTGCAGAGGTGGGAGCTGATGAAAAAATATGTGAACGAAGGTTATTATCCAGCCACTAACTATATTAATCCACCCGTAGGGAGTCAACCAATAGGCGTTCAATCTTTTAAAAATATTTCTAGAGAGATATTCTTACAACTTAATCATTCAGTGCCTAATAAAATAGTTGTTCCAACATCAAGAGGAGATTTATTTTGGGGAATCTATGAAGGTTTTAATGAGTTATACAATCATGGATTTGTTAAATTCATTCCACAAATGGTAGCGGTTGAACCATTTCCTAGAGCAAAAAAAGTTTTAAATGGAGCGAGTTATACAGATCATTTTAATGGGAGCACTAACTTATATTCCATAAACGGACAAACAGTAACTTATCAGCTAATTAAAGCTATAGAAGAAAGTAGAGGGGAAGCTTTTATAGTAGATGAAGAGGATGCTAAGAGAGAACAACATGCTTTATTGAAAAAAGGGTTAAATATTGAATTGTCGTCAGCTACTGTGATGAGTGTAGCCAAGAAGATTTCTAAAAATAACGGTTTAACCTTGGCAATTTTAACTTCGTCAGCAACTACACCCGTACTCTACTCATAATTAAAATGGAACAAATTAAAAGGGAGGCTTTACAATGTTATGAATAATATCTCTTCTATTTATGGAGATTATCAATTTCCTAGGTTAAGTTTATTAAAAAATAACCTTACAGGTGCAAGCTTTCATTTAATGAAATTAGCGCCTGCAATACATATAATTGAAAAAGCGGAAAAAAAGGGTTATTTAAAAAAAGGAGACACAATTATAGAGACAACTTCGGGTACGTTTGGTTTGGCGCTGGCCATGTGTGCGATCATAAAAAACTATAAGCTAATATTAGTGAGTGATCCTGCAATTGATACCAACCTTTATAAAAGATTAAGAGAATTAAATGTTGATATAAGGATTGTTGAGAAAGAAAGTAATAACTTAGGGTTTCAAGAACTTAGATTGGAAATTCTCAAAAATATTTTAACTGAAAACCCCAATTATTATTGGCCAAATCAATACGATAACTATTGGAATACTGAAGCTTACTTCAAAATAAGCGATTACATATCGGAAAATACCGAAAAGATAGATTGTATTATTGGCCCTGTCGGTTCAGGAGGCTCAATGTCGGGCATAGTTGGTCGGTATAGGGAAAAATATAATCCTAGTGTCAAATCATTTGGCGTCGATACTAATAATAGCGTTTTGTTTGGACAACAAAATGGTAAAAGAGTATTAAGAGGATTGGGTAATAGTCTAATGCCTAAAAATCTTAATCATAGTTTATTTGACTATGTATCATGGATAGATGCCAAAAGTTCATTTGAATACACAAGGGAATTACACAACAAATATGGTTTATTTTTAGGGCCAACAAGTGGCGCCGCTTACGGAGTCGCAAATTGGTATTCAGAGAAAAATCCGAAAGAAAAAATTTTGGTTATTTTTCCTGATGAAGGTAATCGCTATATCGAGTCCGTATATAACGATAGTTGGATTACTGAAAATTTCGGATTAAATAACTTTAATACCAATGAATTGAATTCTCCGGTAAGAATCAAATCTTTGAAAGAGGCGGCTCATTATTATTGGTCTTACATAGAATGGAATAGAAGAATATTAGACGACGTTAAGGTGGATTCTAAACATGAGCAAAGTTGAGCAGCTATATATAGGCAATGCAATTGGACACCATGGCGAATTAATTCAGGGAAGATTAATTAGTCATGCATCAGAAGATACTAAAAAAATGTCTATTACCTTGCCCTGGAGTGAGATAGGTTCTACTGCTACATTATCAGTTAATAATTCTTACGGTGGAATTATATGTAGCTCTTTATCAAAAGAAAAGGCACTCAAAGCAGCTAAATTGACCTCCATGTATTTGTTAGGTGAGGAGTTAAATGGTGAACTGACAATTTATAATAGTTTAGCAGTTGGCAAAGGCTTAGGCACGTCAACTATGGATGTTTTAGCAGCCATTAGAGCTGTTTCAAAGAGTTGTTTTAAGAAATTAGAAAAATGGGAGGAGGCAGAGCTTGCAACTAAAGCAGAATTAGCATGCGATGCTGTAATGTTTGATGATACAACAGTGTTGTTTTCTTCTGAAGATGCAACAGTTTTAAAAGATTTTAACAGAAAGCTCCCTTCTATGTTAATAATAGGTTTTGATTCAGAACCTAAGACAATAATTAATACCTTAGATTTAAGAACCCCAAATTACAGCAATGAAGAGTTAAAGATATTCAATCAGCTAGTAGATACTGTAGAAAAAGGAATAATCTCTAATAAATTAGAATTAATAGGGGAAGTAGCAACTATAAGTGCAGATATAAACCAAACATATTTACCGAAAAAAAACTATCATAAAATAAAAAAAATAGCCGAAAATTTTAAAGCTATTGTTGGTATTCAAATTGCTCACACAGGTACTGTTATGGGATTAATCTGTGATCCAGACTCTTTTAAAAATAGTTTATTTGAAGATATAAAATTAGAATTAAATAATATTGATGTAGAACCATATTTAATAACAATAACATAAAGGAGGAATCTGAAATTGAATATAATTATAATTGAAGCTACTTCTACAGGAGCGGGATTAAGAATTATAGAAACGGCTGTTAAAGAATTACACGAAGTATTCTTCATAACAACAGACATCAATAAGTATAAAAATGATATTAAATTTAAGAGTGTTACTAACAAAATTAATATCATTTCAGTTAAAAAGTTGGGTTTTGAGGATGTAGATCAAGTTGTTGCAAAAATTAATGAAAATATTATTCTTGATGGAATTGTCAGTATAACAGACAGTGGAATTGAAGTAGCAGCAGAAATTGCGCAAAAATATAATCTAATCTCCCCAAGTTATTCGTCTATTAAATTATTAAGGAGTAAATATGCAACTAAACATCTAGCATTAAAAAATAATGTAAAGACTGCTCAATTCCTGAAAATAGACAATTTAGAGCAATTAAATTCGTTTGCAGATGAATATGGGTTCCCGTTAATACTTAAGTCCAGTATAGGTACTGGAAGTTCTCAAGTTAGACTTTGTCTGAACATAGAAGATTTATATGACATCTATAAGATTATTAAAGAAGCAGCAGATAAACAGAATGGCGTTGTATTAGCAGAGCAATACATTTTAGGCCCGCTATACAGTGTTGAATGTTTTATTAAAGACGGATTAATAAATTTTTTGGGGATCACTGATAGAGACTTAGGTAAACCGCCCTTCTTTGTCGAGGAAGCTTATACTTTCCCAATAAGTCTAGAAAAAAATATTGAGAATGAATTGTATCTGATAACCGAAAAAATACTAAAAGCTGCTAATTTTGATAATGGTTTTGCACATGCAGAGTTTATCCTCTCAAAAGATGGAGCGTACTTGATAGAGGTTAATCCACGATTAGCTGGAGGGTTGTTAGGTCCTATGATCTCACTAAGTTATGACTTTGACCTTTATAAAGAGCTTATAAATTTGTATACAGGGAAACCTGTTTCAATTCCTCCAGAGCCCGTTATGGGAGCATCGACTGTTGTAATTTATCCGAATAGTACAGGAGAGATATCGCAAATTGATAAATCTAAGGCAGTTATTTGTCCAGGGGTTATGGAGGTGAAAATAAATGCTGTAACAAATCAAGTAATGAAGCCTGCTATAGATTTTAGAGGGGATGTTGGTTATGTTCTTGCTTGCGGTGACAATGCTAGTCATGCAAGATCTAATAGCAAGACTGCGGCAAATAATGTCCAATATAAAATTAGATAATTAAGGAGAGATAACTCATGAGTACAAGTAAGAAAGGTGTAATTAATGTTGTAGGAATTTCTTTTAATAATAAGCACCTGACAGAGGAAGTAAAAGAAACTATCATTAATTCTGATGTTATTGTAGGACATAAAAATTTTACAGATAGTGTATCAACACTTATAAGAGAAAATACTTTTGTCTATAATGATATGCACTTAAAAGACGGGAAGGAATATTCATTTAGGGAAAAAAGAATTAATTGTGCAATAGAACATGCTGTTGCAGATAAAGTAGTTACAATTATTTCAAGTGGAGATCCAGGAATTTATGGAATGAGCGCATATGTATTTCCCGAATTGGAAAAGCGAGGTTTACGAGATATCATAGAGGTTAATATAAAACCAGGAATAACGGCAGCTCAAGTAGCTGCAAGTAAAATAGGAGCACCGTTAATGAACGGTTTTTCTTTATTATCTTTATGTGACGATATTACACCTAAGGTGACGATAAGGAAAAGGATAGCGTCGTTGGTTAAAGGAGATATTGTAATCGTTTTATATAAATTAAGATATAATTCTGAGTATTCCCCAGAAGATTATCCTCTAGAAAAATATCCAGAATTTCATCCTCCAGTGGAGAGAGCTAAGGAAGAGTACAATTATTTAGTAGATTTACTAATGGAAAATAAAGACACTGACACACCGATCACTTTAATTAAAAATCTTGGTGATGTGAATGAAGAAATAATATATGGTAATGTAGGTGAATTTGAAAGTTTTTTTAAATATACTAATATAACAAGTATTCTTATTATAGGCAATAGCGAAACAAAAAAATTCGGTGAATATCTAGCGACGCGATAACCAAGGGGGATATATGAGATATTTATTATTGGTTGGGGGATGGGATGAGCTTGTTTCTAAAGTTAGCAAGATGAAAATACCATTCGTTTTAATCCAGAAAAAAGAATTAGTCACTCAATACCAGATAGATAATGCTTATGCAATTGAAATAGTGGACAATTTTGAAGATCATTCTTTAATAGTAGATGTAGCGAAGCAACTCCATCAAACATATAATTTTATCGGCGCTTTATCATTTACTGAATTCGCGTTAGAATCTACTGCTTATATAGTAAAAGAATTAGACATCAAAGGGAATAGATTAACGCCTACAATATTAACCAGAGACAAGCAGAAAATGAGGGATAAATTAAATGCTTGTAAATTTGAGAATAATAAATATGCAATAGTCAATTCTCTTGAGGAAGCTTATAAGTCAAGTGAAAACGTAGGATTCCCGCTAATTATGAAACCAATCAAAGCAGGGGGTAGTGCAGGTGTAATAAAGATAGATGATACAAAGTCTCTAAAGAATGCATGGGGTAAATTAAAAGAATTAAATTATGATAGTTACATACTAGAAGAATATTTTTCAGGAATTGAGTTTAGCATAGAGACAATTTCTTTTAATAAAAAACATTATCTAGTTGCTATAACAGAAAAAATAACAACAGGTGCTCCAAATTTTATAGAATTAGGTCATAATCTTCCAGCAGATATATCTTTCACCTTAAAAGAGCGGATAAGAGAGTTTGTTTTTAATTTTTTAGATGTAATTGAACAAGATTTAGGTCCAGCACATACTGAGATTAAAGTTTTTAATGGAGAATTTAAGATAATCGAATCTCAAACAAGAGTAGGGGGAGACAGAATATGGAAGATGATTGAATTATCTACAGGGATTGACATGTTCCGAGAAACAATAAACTCCATTTATAATGACAAATTAGATTTAATTTTCACCAAAGAAAGTTATTCATTTATTCGTTTTTTTTCACTGGAGAATGTAATTTTGGAAAATGTAACTGGTATTGATAGAGCTAATTCTTTAAAAAATATAATTGATATTAAAATTACAAAGGAGAAAGGAGAAAGAATAGGAGGCCTTAATTCTTCAAATTCACGAAGTGGTTATATAATTGCAACTTCAACAGATTATCAGGAGGGATTGTCTAGTGTTAAGGAAGGGTTTAATCAAATTTATTTCGAAACTAAGCCGATTCAAATTCAATAAACCAAAAGAGTCTTATCATGGAATATAAGTATAGTAACAGAAAAATAAGAATTATAATTTTAATCATGTTCTTTATGAACATCGGTTTTTATATGTTAATTCCTTATTTATCTGTTTACTTAACAGATTCTTTTGGTTTAGCAGGAATAATTGTGGGATTTATTATGGCTATTCGTTTATTCTCCCAGCAAGGTTTAACATTTGTTGGAGGAGCAATAGCAGATAAAATAGGTATTCGTAAAACGATTATTATAGGTACAGTAATAAGGAGTATAGGATTTTTACTATTTGGCGTTTCTAATGGAATGTATTTACTAATTTTGGCCGCTGTCTTTACAGGTTTTGGCGGGGCGTTATTCACGCCGGCAACAAGAACAGCACTTACGTTGTATTCGTCTGATGATAAAATAAAGAAAAAAACTTTTTCCACACTGAATATTGCAGACAATTCAGCCTTGGCCTTAGGTCCTTTAATTGGATTAGTTTTAATACAGTATAACTGGGCAATAATATCTATTGTATCTTCAATGATATATTTAATCGCTGGAATAGTTGCTTATTTGATAATTAATAAATCTTTGGAAAATATAAATTCCAGCTCAAGTACTTCTATTTTATCAAACATGGCTCATGTGCTTAAACAGAGAACATTTATATTAACCATTGCTGTGACTATTCCTTATTTTTATACAGCACAACAAGTTTATCTATTATTTCCCGTTGTAAGTGAAAGAATAAATGAAACTTGGCTTGTTAGTTTAGGTTTTTTAATCATTGCACTAACGGTAGTTGTAGGACAAAAGCCACTGGATAAAATTATGCATAAATTTATCACGAATGATTATAAAAGGATTATTGTCGGTTACTTAGTACTATGTGTATTTATCTTTCCAAATGTGTTCATTGTTAATAAATACACCCTAATTTTATTTATAATGGGAGTGGCGTTTAGCATAATTATTATAGGTCCTACTATTAATGTATTAGTAACTAAGTTCTCAACTCCAAAAACATTATCAAGCTTTTTTGGATTTTCAACATTGTCTGCTGCTATTGGAGGCGCGTTCGGAAATTTATTTGCAGGCGCACTTATAGATTTAATAACAATAAGTAGCTTAAACTTTGTTCCTTGGCTCATAATTCTAATTACAAACATTTTTTCGGTACTCTTTATTTATTCTTACTTCATCCGAAAGCAACGAACATCTAGATTGATAGGTCTTTAAGCGGTTTGTTAGTGCAGTTGAATTAATGAATTAAATAATAAGGACGGTCAAATACCATATATTTCATTTGTGTTTTTAAAAAATGACCAAATAACCCATAACCTGAAAAACTCAGGTAAGGGTTATTTTTAATGCTAAGCTAATAATCAAATGCAACCGCCCTTTTTTTGATCAATCTGTTTTTCACTTGATTGCATGCTATAACATGTGTTCAGGTCTTTTTAGATTGTGCTCTTAGCTCCTATCTTACAAGCAATTTTCTAAAGGATTAATATAAAGCTGTTTATTAAAACATAAGTAGGTAAGCGGTTCTTTTCACACAACCAAAATTTAATTTACCTTAATATGGTAACCAACCAGAATCAAAAAACAATCAAGAAAGGAAAATTATATCAAAACCAAAGGTCATATTCGTTCGATCTTCCGTATTATTTATTTTTGCACTGGTTTTTGATAGTAAAATATCGTGTGTTATATTTAAGCCCATAAATTTAAGTATGATAAGATGTTGAACGGGATTCACGGCTTTGGACTACGGAAATCTGATTGGAGTGGATGAGTTAACTGCTTTCTAAAGGTGTTATGGTAGAGCTCATGAAAATGGCTATGTTCTAGTAATGCCATGCACCCTAAACTTTATAATGGTGATAAAATACTTTTGAGCAGTAAGATTCCTCGTAGTTTCAACGTGAAGAGTAAAAAGAGATACGTTAACATTAACAAAGGTTTCCTCAAACAATATTAGCTATTTAAACTGTCCAATTCTATATGTAGATCAAAGATTATTGTGGTTTACTCACCCGATTGGTTTATTTGTCTTTATGATATTTTAAGTCGATAAAATAGCGTATGGTTGAATTTAACCTCACTTAGGTTATAATAGATTAAAAAAGAATCATAGTAGGTGAGGAAATGAAAAAACCGTATACACTTCCATTCTTGCCCATTCATTTCACAACAGAAGAGGAATTAGATTTTTATAAAAAAGTGGTTCAAGCAACGGCTGAACTTGAAAAATTAAAGCAAAAATTACGCTATTCGTTTGTGAACCAATCGTTTATTCAATTAATGACCCTTCAGGAGTCGGTACAGTCGACCCGCATTGAAGGGACACAAGTCACGTTTAGTGAGATGTTAGAAGACCACTTGGACCAGAAAGAGGATTTTGACCGAATTGAAGTGCGAAATTACCAAGCCGCTTTAGCGTATGGTGTGGATCTTGTGCGATCTGGCTATCCCATTACAGAGCGGTTAATCCGAGATCTGCATAAAATCTTAATGGAAGGCGCAAGAGGATCGACAAGCGCAGCAGGCGAGTACCGCAAAATCCAAAACTATATTGGGCCGACCGCAAATATTAAAGATGCATCTTATATCCCTCCAGAGCCACAGCTGATGGCGGACTATATGCGGAATCTTGAGCATTACATTAACGGCAATCCCTATCAAAAGGAAGAAGGGGATGACTTACATCCTTTAATGAAAGCCGCTGTGGTTCATGCACAATTTGAATCCATCCACCCATTCCTAGATGGCAATGGACGGTTGGGAAGAATTTTAATTGTCCTGTATTTGTTAGAGGCCGATTTAATTGACTCGCCCCTGTTTTTTTTAAGTGAAGAATTGGAGCGAGAAAAGTTTAAGTATTATGCGATGTTGAACGGTGTTCGTGCCATCGGGCTACCGAAGGCTGATTGGAGTGGCTGGATTACCTTCTTTTTGGAGGCGACCCAACGAATGGCTAGACAGCAATACGAAAAGTTGGACAGAGCGGAGATCTTATATCAAGAAGGGTTGGACAAACTGGACCAACCATCACACAAAGCCATTTGGCGTAGCTTGTTTACGTATCCCGTGGCGACCGTTCAGCAGATTGAGCAGGAAACCAATTTGGCGGCATCGACCATTCGAAAAGCGCTCAATCAACTCGTCTCTTTACGAATGATTTATCAAGACGACCGTAAGCGAAACAGACGGTATTACCATTACGATCTCATTCGTGCGCTAAATGGGTAGGTTCAATTGATATAAACGTGGTTACTAGAGCAGGGCGCATATGCGTTCTGTTTTTTTAAGATGTGTTGCAGGCTTTTCAAGTGGTCTTATTTCCTTTTACTCACACGTTTTGTTTACCATCTCCAGGGTATTAATTCGTATATGATTACTCTGGAGGTTTTTTACATGTTTGTTAAAAACCCATACCTCGATATTCTGATTTGTTTCGTAGGAACGTTTTTCACGACGTATGTTCTTCACCTTTTACTAGCATTTGCCGACCATAGCTTTCATGAAAATTGGTCATTACACCTAGCTCAAGCGATTGGATTAACAACAGGCTTGGCCCTTTAGTACATTGGGCAATAAGCAAAAACCAAATCACAATAAGTGAAATTCGGAGTGGTAGCATGAAAGGAAACCGTTGGATCATTTTTATAGGTGCATTTGTTCTTGCTATGCTGATGGGTTCTTTAATTAATTTCATCATGTATGGTGTTCGCTTTAGCGATCGCTGGCCCTCGCATGTCTTGATCTCAATATCATTTGCAATTGTCCTTGCCTTTGTGAGTCCAGCCATAAAGGCGAGAAGGGAGTCTTAACATGTATGGTTTTAATAGATGGACGTATACGCTCACAATAGCCCTTATTTGCGGTAGCGTCTATTTAACGTTAAGTTATTTTAATGATGATCAATTAAAATGGCTAAATGCTTTGATTCTAACCATCGCTTTATTTATAACATGGTTGTTCATTTATCCGAGATTCTTTAAGAATCGTGAAGATAATCAGCCGTAGTCTATTCACACACAATGAACGGAGGGAATGAGGCTGTACACCTTAAGAGATCAAAGCTACTCTGAAAGTAAAGTTGAACTAATTTACCATGTAACTGACCGAAAACAATACGTTGAGGATGAAATGATTGTTATATATGGGGTGATTGAATTTCAATATGGCAACAACTGAGTATACAAACAAGACATTTCATTAACAGTGGATGACCTCAACAGCCTTAAATACCAATTGGACAATCTTGATTTTAGCAGTCCCTTAAACGTACTTACCTTAAATGAGCCAGACCTCACTTTCTTCATTTTAGGAGTAATTGAAAAAGATGGTCCGTTGGATTTAATAATTAGCTTGGATAGCGGGCAAGCAGTATCGAACATGGGAACAGACTCAGGAGTCGCTCTAAGAATGAGAGTTACAGTTAATAAATTTAGCGAGTGGATCTTACACATAAAAAATCATAAATAAGTAATACAAGAAGCGACGAGTAGTATTTTTGTAGATAATGAATTTAAACAATTGGGGTTATATTCGCCTTTTTTAATCTCAGTTTGGTCAGACTGTCTGGTTAATCACTCTACAATATTTACTTGGTACTTTTTCTGTTTGCCAAACATTGTTATCAGATAAATAAAATATAAATTCATCCAGATACATTTGCTCTGTAGCGACCTCTATAATTATTGCATCGCCACGTCTTTCACCAACAGCTATTGCTGTGAGTGAATCATCAGTGAGGTGAACAAATTGCCTTTTCATTTTCGATATTCCTGTTTCTAATATTTTCTTTACAGAACTAACAGAGGTACCATGAAATAAATATGTTGGTGGTCTACATTCTTTCATAAGTATTTTTAGCGAGATAGAGTGACCTTGATTAGCTCTAACCATAGTCTTTGTCTCATTAAAGCTGTATCGGTTCTTTTCATCAGTGGTGACAAGCTCTTCTAACGTGACGAGATCAATACTTTTCCCATACTTAGTCATTTTTTCAATAAGAAGATCTACGTTTGCATAACCATTTTGATCTAACGTAATTCCAATTTCTTCAGGTCTGTGCCTTAAAATTAAACTGAGGAATTTACCTAAATCATTTGTCATAAGCCCTGCCTCTCTTCTCTTTATTTTTGAAAATCCCTTGGTCATACTATTATTTTACTCTTGTAACATGTTATGAGGTGACACCTTTTATAAATTTCCTAAATTTACTGCTCAGTTTATGGATACTATGAGATCCATTTTACTGGTGTTAAAATGCTATTATTGTCATAGCTTTGAATTTACAGGTGTAATATAGAATGGTGAGAAATTTAGAAAGTAGGTAGAGTGGCCGTTCCTCATGAGACATAATTATGTACATATCCACTGAACAAAAGAGAAAGGTTATTGCAGAGTTAAAGAGCGATCTGAAAGAATTGAATGAAGAGTTACAGATTGACCAGAAAGAGGATTTTGACCTGTGAGGAATTACGAAACCGCTTTAGCTTACAGTCTGGATCTCGTACGATCTGGCTATCCAATTACAGAGTGATTAATACGAGAATTACATAAAGTCTTGATGAAAAGCAAGAGAGGATCAACAAACGCAGCAGGTGAATACGGCAAGATTCAAAATCGGGACGATCGCTTTAATAAATTTTTCTTCTTTTACATACAACTTAAATCAATGGCTTTATTGAGTATTTGTGCTCAGTTTCACATTATGTAAAAAAAGGTATGGATATTTAATTATGAATTTTTTATTTATATTGGAGTGATTAAGTAATGGAATCACGTTTTTTTCAAGGATTGGCAATTATAGCCTTAATATTATTCTTTATTTCACTATATACTCAGGTGGTGGTTCTTTTAATCACAGCTGTAATCTTAATGATTGTCCCTGTTGGCCGTCATTTTATAGCTAGACTTAGAAACGGTGAGATCATGAAAGCTTTATTAATTTTGTTTGTAATTGGTTTTGTCACTTACGTTGTTTTTGAAGTCTTTAATTTTTAAAAATGGGAGGATTGGTTGATATGACTCATGAGAATAAAAGTAATAAAAAAGGGATCATCACTGTATCGATTGGTGTTTTAATAGGCGGAATTTTAATGGCTATATTTGGATAAAAGAAGCCTTTTTCAAAGAAAAGGCTTCTTCATTTAATTACCCACATTCATCTTCTAAGACGATATCTGCAATCTCATCCATTGCTAGATTACACGAAATCCCTATAACAAGGCCTGCAATTCCCGTCGGAAGCGTAATTCCTAGTGCCCAAGGCAATCCTGTACACACAACTTCACTTATAATCTGTTTACGTACAAAACAAGAGACATCATTCCAGCTTAAATCATAGACAGTCACTTCTGAAACTTGACTAATTAATTCAGTAATCTCTTTTTGTACATTAAGTGAATCATTGGTAAACTCAAGAAGTGTTTGTGTTTGATCCTGGATGATGTCTCCCTCTACATCGTAGGCTGTTAAAGTAGCTTCATCCTCGTAAAGGTCTCCCTCAATATTAAGAACTGTAATGACATCCAATTCTTTTTCCGAGTTAAACACAGCATAAACATGGATAGTTGTTTCTCCTTCAATTCCAAAATCAGCCGTATAAAAAACTTCTCCTGATACATCGTAATTTAAAATAGTGGCATCCTCAATATTTGGTGATGAAGTTGGTAACAAGTCACTAACAATCGGGTGGCTCTCAACTTCTGAAATGAAATGCTGAATGTCATCTTCATTAGTCACCTCTTCTCCATCTGCAGAGAAGCCAAATTGATCCATATATTCTAAGATTTCTCCACTTTGAAGTGGATGATACGCTTCTAAATCTAGGAGGTTCATCGTAACGGGACCCGCAATTCCATCAACGTTCTGATCATAAGCTTCTTGAAACTCTCTTACTGCAGACTCAGTTGCTGGTCCGAAACTACCGTCAACATCTATTGAGATATCAACTTCATCTTGATCGTTTAACTGGTTTTGAATACGTCGAACTAGACTACCTGTATCCCCTCTTCTTACAGCCAGTGTCGTTAGAAGTTCATCCATGGCTTTGAGGGTGCTTGGACCCGCTGTTCCATCTACAACAAGATTATTTAAAAACTGGAAATCTCGAACCCCTTGAGTAGTACCAGGACCATAGTTGCCGTCTACGGCACTCTGTTGAATGTAAAAAAACAATAAATCTTCTTGTAGGATTTCTATTCCTCGACCAGAAGTGTTCGGTCGTTGAACAATATCATCGCGAAAACGTGACAATGTTGCTGGACCTGCTACACCATCAACCTGAATTCCTTTTCTCTCTTGGAAACGTTGAACCCAATCAGTCGTTTCGGGTCCATAGCTTCCATCTACACCATAGTTTGGTAACGCACTTGGATTCTCACGAATTAGTTGCCTTTGTACCATTTCAATCCAACGTGTCTTCGCTTCTGAATTTACAACTTGATTATCAATTGCCATTTTGCATTTCCCCTTTATCTGAATGATTTTTTGTTGCCTATTCTATAAAGGGGCTTTCGCCTAATTTAAACAACCGATTGATTAAATTTCTTCTAATAAATTATTTCCACACCCATTAAATAAAAAAGACAGCCATTTCAGTTTGGCTGCCGCACTAAATTATTGTAGATAATGCTCTCGAAGATATTTTTTCAATTTCATTGTATTTCCTAAAAATACTTTCTCACCTTTTTCTTCTTTAATGACAATAAGAGGATAACCTGAACCTTTACGTTCGATAAATTCGTTCATATTTTTCTTGGTTTCGAGAGGTTTTTCGTTGTACCTAATTCCATTTTTATTTAACCACACCTTTAGAAATTTACATGGGGGGCAGTTATATTTAGTAAATACGTCAATGTTCATAAAAATAATTCCTCCTTTATTATAAAAGAGGAATAACTTCATAAAAGACAACCAGTTACATTAATTAAGTAAGATTTATTCATGAACATAATTTTATTAAAAAGGAGATTGGTCGCACCCAATCTCCTTTAATGTATGTCCGTAGCTGTTTAGCGCAGTTACAACAACTCTACATAACTCCTATACTCGTGTTATGAATAAGCCACTTTTTAATTCATAAATAAGTGAACCCGTTCACATGCAGTTCTTTTGTAACCGTAAATATTTCTCATTTTGAAACTGTTGTGAGTCGTGCATTCCGATGAGGTTGATTATAAACCTAAAGGGAGTTAACGACTACACGTAACAGGCGACCCCCATTAGGATAGGGGATTCACGCAGATCTCAATTCCAATCGATTCTTGATTTCCGAAGCTTGCACGCCAGCCGACTCCATCAAAGGGTAGGTGCTGAGTGGCCTGGGTATCATCGACGTGATATGCCACGAGATCTGCCTGTCTAGTGCACCTTCTCCTTTTACATAGCGAGCCTGCCATCTCTACATGTGCGCCAATAGTCGTATTGGCGGTTGCATGAACATAATATAAGATGGAAAAGGCGCCGTATACGGTCAACTCGTATTTGTTACTAGGAGGACGATTTGCTTTAATTCCATTATTGATGCCCCCGATCCCGGTGCACACTTCGTTCTAACTCTCGTATGGCATCCGTTAAGTTGTCAATTCGCTTTTCAAAACGAATAAGCAAATAAACGGCCACAAGTGTGGGAAAGCCAAAGTTTCCGAGTAATATTGCCCAATCAGGTAAGTTTTCCATGTGATTCCCCCCTTTAATAAGAAAGAGGTTCACGACCTAAAAAAACAACGCACTCATTAAGAAATATGTTTAGCTTGGATTAATAAAAATACTTTTAAAAGAACGTGCGTTTGGTTGTTTTTTCTTAATTTATTTCTCTTTATTAAGTGAATCGTCTTAGAGAAGAAAAGGGGTGTACGGATTATGAAAGGCCAACGTACGTTATCTGAAGATCGGTTACTTATGTCTTTTTACGCGGATCCAGCAAATATAGACCTGTACAACAGAAAACATTTTGATAAACGAGCATCTTGCGCATTGGACAGGCGGTTTAAGCATTTTTATTTAAAAGCAAGAATGGTGAGCTACACAGACAAATTGGCCCGATACTATAGTAAAGAATTTGATAAGCAAAAGAGATTCCAACGAAACCAACTTCAGTTAGACACTCCTCATGACCAAAATGAAGACCAAACAGCCATTAACTTTGTCTCTTCTAACGCTAGTGAACCTGACGATGCTGTTACGCTAACGATACCGGACATTCTTCCAACCGCAAAATTACAAAAAGCATATGAGGAACTTAGTGATGAAAAGAAAAACATTTTGTCCTATCACGTTCTAGATCAATTAAATAATAAAGAAATAGCGAAACGAATGAACTGTAGTCCGCAAAATGTCTCAAAATTAAAAATAAAAACTCTAAAGGAACTAAGGAGTGTGGAGGCGCATGGACGAAATTAAAAAACAAGTGCTAGAGGAAATTCTTATAGAAATGGATCCACGTATCGTATATAGCTTAAACGAAACACCGATGCAAGAAAGAGAAGATTTGAAACAAGAGATTTATAGACGATTGCTTGAAGCCATTGATAAGATGGAGGTTGTAGACTTAGACACTTTTGTCGAGCGTAAATCTTATGAAAGAGAATCGAACGAGGATTAACTTATAACGATTGAAACAAAACCCCAACCTTCAAGGGTTGGGGTTTTGTATGAGTAGATGTAAGAATTTAAGCCTGACGGTGGTGGAAGTATACGTTTCACGGTATAGTGAATAGAGTAGTAGGCTTGTGATCCTTTCTCCTATTTTAATAGGAGGGAGGTGTTTAATTATTCCTTTACCCAAACGGAAACAGCGAATGGAACGACAGAAAGAAAAAAGAAAAAGCCGCAGGAAACTAGCCATTTCCGCAGCTTTAAGTGGACTTCTTTATTTAGCTTTAGAAGAGTCAATAAAGAAGTTTATTGAATATCTATTTAGTTCCCTAACAGGTTCTAAATAGGTTGCGATCGGTCAGAGTGATATCGGAGTCTCAGCCGACTGTCCGATATTGGATCGCTTTACCTACTACCACTCTGACCGATTTAACATGCTATCTATTACTAGTATATCTAATTGGTTCCAAATTTATGCACACATAAAAAAGACAAACAAAAAGCGCCCTATCTCAGCAGTAGGACGCTTTTTTAACGACGAAGCCATCGTCGTTCGGTGTTTAATTATTCCTATATCACTAGAATATCATAGGTTGCTTCTTATATCAAACCGTAAAGCTATTTCAAATGAACACCGAGTTTCTTCTATTATAATAGTCTCTTGATAGATTAGTCTTCTTCATAGTGTTTTTCTTGAATTTCTGTAAATAAATCAAGTTGAACTTCTTTAGCGCAGGTATAGCCACGTTTAATATAACGTAATTTTCTTCGATTAAATTCATTAAGATTAAAGTAAGTGAGCCGTTGACGACGACTTTCATATAAGACGAAATCGACTAGAGTATTGACAACCGAAATGGGCAAAACCTTTGTCGCGTTTTCAATCGCGCGACGTTCTTTGTAAGAGGGATAAAATGAGCGATTCTCAAGAAGTGTAAACGGATTCGTCGTTTCATATAACAGCAAATCATCATTTATCATCATTTTTCTTTCCTCTCCGCGATAAAAGCATTGGTTATGACATGTTACAACCCATACCCTTTGTTTTTAATTCCCTGTTTCATGCGATTGGTGTGCTTTGTTTTGATTTGAAGATTAGGTTCTTCTGCCGTAATGACTCTTTGAAAGATCGGCTCCATGGCCGTTTCATCATGTATCGACTTAATGGACGCGTTCATATATGTGTCACGATCAATCTTGGTCCAATCTAGTTCATAGCCGAAGTTCAGGCCGATTTGCCTGGTGAACTCACGATTGGTGCGACCATTCCCTTCTCGAAAGGGATGAATGTGATTGAGATACGCAAAGAAATCCGCCATCTCTTTGCTAAAAATGTCCCGATTGGTGGCGTTCATCTGCTTCATGGCTTTTGTGAGTTCTTTAACATTATCTGCAATGAAATAGGCATTAGCAAAACGCGTGTTGCCTTTTGCAATATCGACAGTCCGATACGTTCCAGCAAACCCATAAAGATCTTCAAACAAATAGCGGTGGATCTTTTTTAAGTGTTTGTCGTCGAATAACCCTCTTACGGGGTAAAGTTGCAGTTTTAATAGCTTTGGCGCCACAATTTCTTTCTCCATAAAGTCAAGGTCGTCCGCTTGGGTAATCCCTAGTTTATTCACTAACACACCGGTGTCGGGGTAGACATCCTTGGCACCTGTATACTTGGCCATCTTAACCTTGTCGCCTTTTAGCAAGATTTCTTTTCGCTTGCTCGACTAATTCCTCTTTTGTGAGCTCTCCTTGAGCAAAAGCAATCGCTTGTTGTTTTTGCTTCTCGCTCAATTCCAGTCCTTCAAATCGAAAAGAGGCTTCTACGTTGGCCAAATTCTTTTTCATATCCACCTACATTCACTCCTTTAAGACAAGTATTTTATTGAAATAAGCGTTCATCCCAATGCAAGGAGGCATCGTTTTTCTTCAACATGTATTGGCTGACGTAGCCCTCAGTCGTTTGACTTGATGCATGACCTACCGTACGCTGCACTTGTTGGATGGGTAATTGTAATTCCACAACGGAATAATTGACAAAAAAGTGCCGAAACCAGTGAGGGCTGATATTGCCTTCTTTTTGTGTGACCCATTTAAATCCAGTCTTTTTAATTAAGTGGATCACCACATTACTGAGATACTTATAGGAATAAAACCTGCCTGTATTTGAACAAAGTAATGGTTCTGTGTTTAGCGGGTCCAATTCGCATGTCAGGTTACGCCGCTTGCGAAAACGTCGTATGCTGTCCATCACCGGGTCCATTAGTCTCGCGTGACGCACAACGTTTCCTTTTCCGATGACCTTTAAATAATAGGCGTTTTGGCGAACGCTCGAGTCTTGGTAGACATCGCCCCACGTAGCGGATGCGATTTCGTCAATACGCAACCCCGTTGTGATTAGTAAAATCAGAATCGCATGATTAATCGGATGATCTTTATAATACTGTAGCAAAGACTGCACTTCTCCCACACTTAAATACCGATCTGGTTTTTCGTCGCGTCGGGTTGTGCTTTTTCGAAAGGCTACGTGGAGCGGTTGTTCCGTAACATCCTCGTCGTATAACCAGTTTAAGAACCCTTTTACAACGGCATTTTTACGTGTCCGAGTAGAGGCTGGGTAGCCCATTTTTCCATCAATACGGACGACTTCTTTTAACCATTGCTGATACTGACGAATGTGCACTTTCTTTAGCGATCTGATGAGAGAGGAAGAATCCCGTTGTTCAGCCTGAGCGCTGTATTGAAAGAACGACAAAAATTGAAGGAGGTCCCGCAAGTATTCTTTTTTCGTTTGGGCTTTGCGATTTTTTGCGTTATCGTCATATGTTGGTTTATGGACATAGTAATAAATCAGTTCAAGATCAGAGAATTGTTCAAATCCATGTAACGTGGATTGCTCTTGTTCAAAAACCATTCGTTCCAATTGATCAAACTGTTCTCCATTTAACAACATTCGGACTAAAGGCCCTTTGTTTGCTTCTGTAATCATGAGGTTCAATTGATCACCAAGTCGAGGTAAAAGGCTATGTGATTTAATGTCCATTGATCAGCAACCCCTTCCAATTAAAGTCATTTAGCCATTTGGTTTATATCCTTTTATTTTACCATAATATAGTGTTGTAATATAGGAGAGTTGCAGGTATAGAGAATAATAGATAATTTTTCTATTATCCATATATCTTCATTTCGAATGAAATAAATGCGTTTCTTTTCTTTTTATCATTAACAAAAGATTATAAGTTTATATATGCACCCAAATTAGTGTGAATTATTACGTAAACTGTTTGGTTATTGTATAATACGAATAAGGATAAAAAAGTAGTGATTACATGTAAATCAAAGAAAGATATAGATGAAGGAGTCTAAGTATGAATGCAAGAGAAGCGGCAGCTATTTTACACGTCAGCATGACCACCATATCGACATACATAAAAGAGGGCCTACTCGTTCCAGAAAATCTAGACAGTTGGCACATAGAGGGACAGTACGTCATTCCAGAAGAGCAAGTCTATGAATTAAGAGCGCGTTTGTACCCTGGTGGCCTGTCCACAAAAGAAGCGGCGCTAGAAGTAGGGAAGGGCTGTAAACCGTACCACATCTTAACGGCGATTAATAAAAATCAGGTAAATGTGAACACCAGCAACGTATTAAACAAAACGGCTTATTATGTCATTGAAGACACGTCGTTTGACCAGTTCAAAGAGAACTTTCATCGTGCAAGACAGACTCAAACAAAGCATTTTGATTCGCAACGACAATTGTTTAGGTATCAATCTCATCGTCACAAAAAGACCGGCGAAGTGGTAAGAATTATGGCCATTGATAAAGAGGAAGGTTATGCCGTTGATAGTTTGGGAACTAAGGTGTCGCTTTTAACGCTACCAATTGAGTATGACCCATTAACGCTGTATCACATTGGCAAGTTAAATAACCGCACCGGCCAAGTGGAATTCCAGTTTGCAAAGCCTACTCATATCCGCTCAATGACATACACTCTGATTGAACAAATTGCAGCTCAAAGTGGGGTGCGGAATTACTCGATTACGGAAGAAGAAAACAAGATTGTGATTACATGTAAGCCTTTCTTGTTAAGGTTCGAAGAAGGGGATAATCATTATGAATTGATTGAACACGCAAAGCGAGGGTTAGTAAAAGGGGAGTTACAGGAGCGAAAGGAGGATTATTTCTTTGCGAGTACCGATCGGAAAGTGACCGTTACTTTGGGTGAAGAAGAATATAAAAAGTTAAGTGAATTAACCTTGAATCACAATTGTACTATAGAAGATTTGGTTAGAAAAAATCTAATGAAGGATTTATTTTTTAAAAAAGAATAATTTAAGCCTAGTGTCAATTGATGTTAAAAAAAGAGTATACGTTTACGCTTTGATGAAAATTGTTAATTAGATAAAAGATATATAAAAGATAACTTTGACAAAAAAAGGAGCAACCCTTGTGAAAATAAGGTTGCTTTAGTTAAATAAAGCATATAAAGAATATTACAAGATAATGAAAAGCTTGGTCAAGCTCCACAAGAGCCATATTAGAAGATTTTTTACTTGGAGAATCCATTCCTTTAACTCTTTTACCCCAGGTTATAAGAAAATCTCTTTGATCTAAAACTAAATGACTTACAAAAATAATTATTAGTGCTAGCCAACTAAAAAAACCAGTTACAATAAATGCTAATCCTAAAACACAAAGTGTATAGATTAATGAATGCCTTACTAATGCGCCAATTAATTTTGATTTATTTAAAGCTTGATACTCAGTTTGGAAAATGTAGTCACCCATCTTGTGGCCAATGTACATGACAATAAATAAAGAAGTATCGAAAGTTAAGTTGAACAAGCTGAATCCTCCAGAATATGTAAGTAATCTATCTCCAGCAATGTAAACAAGAATCACTAAAAGAACAATTAGAAACACTATTATGTTTGTAATTGCAAGATTAACTCGATCTATCTTCAGATTTCTTATAAATGATGTTTTTTGTTGTTCAAATATTAATTCAGCGAGTACTTGCTCATTAGTCAATCTATTAAGAGATTCTAAATGCTCCTTTGTACTACCAGCAAGCTTTAAATCCAATTTGTTCTGATATAGGTACCTATCTTTTAATGGAAGTGAGTAGTTGTAACCAAAAAGATAGAATAAACCATATGTATTGATACCTTCTTTTTCAATATGTTCTCCAGGATTGCTTTTTGGTACTAAAGTCAAATATGCTAGCCACACACTTCTTATAAAAAGGTAGATCATAAACAAAGCTAAGAAAAGTAAGAAAATTGCTGTAGTCCAATGATTTATGTTTGTTGCTACTTTTAGGATTCTCACTTCCAAACCTATAAAAATTGTTACCATTAATGTCCAGAAGCCAATCACTGCAGCAGCTTTCGTATCAGTAAATCTGATTGTATTTTGAGCATCTTCAATAGACTTATATATAAATTCTACATTTCGTTTATTAAACTCTTCTTGTTCTTCCACTTTCACTCCTCCCATACTATATACTTGTCGTTTACCAAATTAATATTATCTGATTTGTATTCATAGATCCTATAATTAAAAGAACCATTACTTATGTTGGTGATAATAAATAATGGTTTAAAACAGTCAGGATATTGTCCACCGAATGAACAAATGGTCTTCACATCCAAATTAGATAAATTTAATGATGAATTTTCTGGATGAGTATGCCATGTTCCAAAAAGATAAAATCCTTCTAGAAGCATTTTATTTGTAAACTCTTTAATAAATACATTATCAAACTCTATTGAAAACTTTTTCCTTATTGATTTGGGTCCTGCGTCAGATAGTTTAAACAACTTAATAGTGTCCTCATTAAAGCGTCCATAGATTAGTCCGCCATCTTCTAGATATTCAGAATTAAAAGTTGCTTTTATAAGGTCGAATTTGAAACTACTGTCGATACGTATTTTTCTTCTCATAATCATACCCTCCTAGCATGTACACTTTTTATCCCTATTTAGGTGGCCCATGGTTGGAGAAGCAATAATATCATCAGGTCCCCAAAAGTAAGTATAGTAATTGAAGTTGAAATTATAACTCTTGCTATAAAATCTAATAATCGATGTTATCTGAGTTGACAAAAAGACTGTTTTCTCCCATTCAGAAATAGTATGAGGGTTTCCACACATGTCATGATTATATTTTGGCAAGTTAGCAAGTTTATCTTGTAACATATTATTATACTCTTTTAGTGTAGATTCCCTGTGGGAAAGTAAGAAATAACAATTCAGACAACCAGTTTCTGGGGTAGTAATTACAATTTCTTGTAAGATATTATATGGAGAAACCCAGGCCCAAATTATAGGTTTATCCCAGTCTTTTAACTCATTAAATGCTAAATTGTGAAATTCATTTGTATTCCCTACAGTGACTATTAGTATATCGGATCTATTGCAAAGTTCATCAATAGTAGGAACCCAGCTAATACTAGTATCTACACTCCTTAAAAATAATTCTTGTGTTAACCCAATCATTTTGAAATCTCCAATATAATAACCATTCAGTTCATGGTGGCCTAAGTTTTCAGCAGACAATTTCTCAGTATCATGAAGTATGAGTTCTTTAGTTTGCTTATCGGTCAAAAGCCTAGCCAGGTTGCTGCCTAAAGAACCTGTTCCTAAGAGCCCAACTTTTAATGGTATTCCAACTGGCCTAGAAGGAGCAGTTTCAATTTTTAGAGGGTGGGCCCTGAAATTTTCATCTCCTTTTAAATAAGCTTTATTAGTTATAAAAGAAACAGTTTCTAAATTCCCCGTAACTCCTCTATAAGTTATTAAAAACGGAAATATTTTTTGTCTGTTGGAAAGCTCTTTTAGGTAGCTGTGGAAATTTTCACGAACACTCATTAAAAGTTGATAGAATGTAGTAAAAGAAAATGAACTAGGTAGCTTTATAGTTATGAAATTAGAAGTCATTATTTTGTTATTTCCAAATAGAATGGCTTTTAGTTTGATTAGCATTTTATCATTAACTAATGGTATATAAGTATAGGTCTTCTCAAAATCAATATCTTCTAAAGAAAAATCAGTCCCAACTTCTTTTCTCGATTTTTTTCCATTCTTATGTATATAAGAAGAGTGTACAACTTTAATTGTAAAAACTTTTTTAGTTGTTAAACCTGAGAAAATATCCTTAGTGAGAATTATATTTGATTGGCTCATTTGTGGAGTTAAACGCCAACCCAATAAGTCATCTTCTACAGGCCAAGTATTATTAACATTATTCTTGAGCCAGCTGAAAATACGCTGGTAAATAAATTTTGCATCATGCTCAGGTTTTGCTATCCAATTATGTAAACAGCAAATAATAAAAGAACTCTCCTTAGGGTTATCCGTTTTACCCCATTCATCTATATGTTTCCAATGCTTAGGTATGTCTCTAAATAATTTGTTACTTTCTATAAAGGAAATTAACTCTATATTTGGCGCTTTAAAAGGAAGATGAGTTGTATTTATACTAACATTAATGTAATTACCGTTTATATCGCCTTCTTTGGGGACTCTTCCTTGAAATTTATTATCTCTTACTTTCTTGAAGCCAATCTGAGTGAAATCGGCTTCAAGAGTTGAAAAATAATTATCCATGTTTTATGCTATCCTGTCTATCGTTAACTGTATCTATACTAGCTTTTTTCATTTCATCAGATTCGATATAAATATCACATAGACTAGCTACATCTTCTAGAGTCAGGCAAGTACTTTTATAGTCGTTACAATCAAGGAAGTAGAATCCTCTAGAAATAGTTACCCCAAACATTGTCCTAGAGTAGTCGTCAACTTTTGGAATATCTATCTCTTCTTTAAATTGCATGAGATTTTGGTACTTTTCTCCTAACATTAATATACGTCCATATTTAGGTGACGCATCGAGCTTACCTTTGGCTTGTTGATATCTACTCAATAGCTTAGCGGAGAAATCAATCTCAAAGGAAGTTGCTTTAACCTCCCCAATAGCTTTCCCATTGACTATTAATCCTTGAACATTTATTAATGTATTCGGAGAATATTCTATTCCAACTTTAATATCTAATAGGTTATCGTGGTGTGTAGTATCAATTTTTTTGGATAACAGAAGTTTTTTTAAGTTTTCGTTTAGAATGTCAGTGCTCTCTAAAATTCTTTGAGCTAAAAGAAAAGCTCTTGCACCTATCGACCATTCGTCTTCATCATATGCTTGAGTACCACCAAATAATATCATTAAACCATCTCCTGTAATGGAGTGTATATGTCCCTGGTAGTATCGTGCTAGTTTCATCCAAGTTGATATTGCATCCTGTTTAAGGTTTGCAATTTCTTCGATAGATTCTCCTTTTTCCTCATTAATAAATAATGCTCGTTTTGTGAAGTTTCTTAAATCAATAAAGAGGGAAGCAATCTTTGTATCTTTGATTCTATTTTGGTCCTTATAAAAGTCTTCCTCTGTATTAATATTTTCTAATAAATATTCATAATCAGAGTGACCTCCAATTAAAAAATCTTCCTCCAATTCTTCAGAAATAATCTTTTCTATTTCTTTTTCTTGTACAGTACTTTCATGACTTTTAAAAACTTGCTCTGTCTCTAATAAAACTTTAAGTGGATTGTAAGATAGTTGGTATTGTGCATTTTCTCGTACAATTTTTTTATAATTGGTTTTTCTTAGCATGTAGTTAACCTCCAATTTAAATCTCTTAAAGATATTATACTTTAATTATATCACTCCTTTACCAATTCATGGATTAATTTACATAAGAAATTTAAATCGAATTATACTATTGAGATAATTTATTAGGGAACCGTCAAGAATTTCTGATAATGATTTAAAGTAATCATTATCAGAAATTCTCTTTTATACCAACAATCTTTAAAATTTCAGGACATAGATCATTTTCTTTAAACATAAAAACCTCCAAATTAGAAGTTTAATTGATAATGCTGAAAAAAGTTTTAATTCAAGTATTATTCCTGTTTTGCTTTTCTTTCTTTGCAAGGTTTAGTAAAAGAATTAATTCTTTCCTTATACTTTTATAATTACTATCACTTAACAGGGAACAAAAAATAATTATTGTTATTCCAAGTAATAGAAGTAATAACGATAACCTTATATCTAAACTATAAATCTCTGATGAACCTTCTGGTAATAAGGATACAATTATTGCAAGAATTATTGCAATGAAACTTAAGTAATTACCGAGAAAGGATTTATAGTGTTCCAAATAACTAGGTATTAATTCTAACATTGCACTGATGGTATCCGAGTGAATCTCTTCTAAAATGATTATTATTCTTTTCCTTCCTAGGCTTTTTGCCGCTTTTGTTAAGTGCTTTATTTCTTTGTAACTCAGATTCAACTCTTTTCGTTCTAAAACAAGTAGAGAATACTTAAACGAATCTTCATAATCTGTACTTTCTCGTATATTCTCGCGCCTTTGTATTTTATTGTTATCTGTCTCGCACTTCCCATTTATATTGATGATATCCTCCATGTGATAGTTGTTCACTAAGTGATGACGGAGAACTAGTTGTAGCGTTTTATAGGTTCTTTCTGCGTATGGTGATGCATAGATAGACACGAATAAATACGCAATTGTAAAAAATGCGAAGAAACTAATGAGTATTATTGAAAATATTTGATTTAAAAAACTACTAATTTCACTCGTTTCTGTATCTATATTAAAGGCAACCAACAACACAACATTTGTTAATAGAACTGGTAGAGCAATTACGGATCCCGTAGAAGCCAAATAAATTAAAGCTTTTATAGAATACCTCTCTTTATTTACAATTTTCTCTTCCATATAAGGCAACAGAATAAATTCTATCTGTTCTGGGCTTACTTTATTTTTCTTCAACCATTGATTGATGCTTGAAAAAGCAATGTAATCTCTAATTTCTTGAAGGTTATTGTTATATTTTTCGGAATATAACTTTCTGATTTCCATTCTGATTAACTTGAAGAATCCTATAATTGCAAAAGGAATAGCTACACAGCTTATAAGAATGAGTGTAGAAAGATGATCCCAATTAGCTTTGGGTAATAACAAACCTATAGTTAGTAAACCAATCATTATACAAAATCCAATTATAAAATACTTACTTAATACGAGATTTTTTTTATTTTGTTCATTTTGGTTAAATAATTCATAATCACCTTTTATAATTAAATTAAACCAACTCAGTCGGCGCTGTAACCTTGACGTGAATATGTCTAAATCTCTTATTAAATGCAATACAATCCCACCTAAAAAATTTATTCGAAATTATTATAGATAAAAACACCATAAAACCAGATATTTTCTCGTAATTTTTCATCTTACTTTAATGTTACTGTTTATATTATCCAAGATTCTCTTATTTCGCCAATGCTTTCTAACAAAGAAGATTCATGGTTAATTGAGAGAGTGTTAACACTTGCAACATCCACTTGTTCAATTTGCTTTTTCTCTCATTGTTCTTTCAAACGTTCTCCTAGCATGGAACGTTTCATTACCAGTTCACCTAACGCTTACGTCTATTCTAAATTAATATTTAGAGTATGTTGAACCTTTATAACTTTGAATAGCAATATCTATTTGTTCTTCAATCTGGACTAATAACGGAAATATGTGGAATTACAAAGTAAAATATATTAATAGAAAAATTAACTTTGACTACTGAATCATTGAGTGGGATAGAACTTGAACGTTTTTAATTCAGCTTACACAAGCCGAAAAAATCAAGAGATACAGCGTGTACGACCTTAATAACCCTTGCGGTTTTTTATACGATAACATTTAAAAATGGGGTTGAAGTATTTAGCTTTTAGCACGAAGGATATGGTCGTTGTTTGGATTTATAGGTTTAATCGTAGTGATGACTTGTGTTTTCACAGAATCAATTTTGTTGGATATCGCCTTTAATTTTTCTGTTGTCTTAACGTTTACCTTTTTAGCCGCTAACATGTTTTACGAGAGCAAGAGAGCAGAAGATGGCGAATTGCCATCATTGGGCTTTGCGTTCTGATATTTTTTTATTGAAGGTATCATGAATTTATTATCCGCCTTCTGAAGACCTGCATATGAGTGGGTCTTTTTTATATACAAGTCTTCAGTTTAATGCATGAAACCAATGACGCCAAGGAAGAAAGGTTTGGTTCTCTTATTACGAGATAAACAAATTATTTGTGAGAAGACTTAAACACAAACACAATGAATTTCATAAGTTGTCCAATCAGAAAAGACCAGATGAATGAGGCCGTAACAAGTATCATTAAATCGATTGTAGTTATTTAATGTGCAGATAGAAAAGTAATAATAAGATAAAAAAGTTCTAATTAAGTAAACGCTAGACATTAATAATAAAAACTGGCGCTTGTTAGATAGATGAGTTAATCAACAAACTATAGCAGGCAAGATTTTTCTACAGTCATCAACTTGTACCTGTGGATTTTACGATTCTTATTTTCTAAAGAAACTTTAGGTAAATGAAATTAGTTTTCTAGGTTCAAAAGAATTTTCTCATTATTTTGCTAAGGAAGAAGGTTAGTTAAATAATTATATTTTTTCAAAAAATATACAGGGACATACATTGAGGTTTGTGGAGTAAATATTTCGCCAAATTGCTTTAGGAATTTCATAGAATATGCTCGTGCTGTTCTAGTAATTGAACGGCACGAGGGTGCGCTTGTTTCCATTTTTCCACAAAGGCATTAATGTAATAAGTTTTTATTGAAAAAGCTCACTCATTTTCACACCTGAATTCTGTGATAACGATTGGAATTAAAGAAAATGCTTACGGAAATTAATGGGGTTAAGAACAAATAAAAGCCCGCCATTACATAAAAAATGTGTTGTAAGAAAAAGAAAACGATATAGGGAATAACAATTAACACGGATAGTGCAATTAATAGAAGTAGATTTACTTTCTCGCTCTTTTCTGTTTTTACTAAACGCTTTAATAAATCCAATTGATTAAACAAATCCTTTCTCTCTACTACTCAGCTTTAATTCGATCGATGTTACTCAGGGGAAGCCAAGGTTTCATTTACTTTCCTCAATTTATTTTCATTGTACCAAAGGTCAAAGTTAGGTGATAGGTGTGTGTGATAAATCCAAATGTCTCTCACAGCGCAAGACAGTGTGTCCATTACCGATTAAAAGAAAGATAGTTGTAAGAATAATTAGCTAAAATTAGAGTGGGTGCTTTCCATAATGATAAACTCAATTCCCACACAAGGGTCAAAAGGGGTAAACTAAGAAATAGAAATGTGCTGAAAATATAACAGGTGAATTCTCTTATAAGTTAAAGAATGAAAAGGGGAGTTATAGAAATGAGGAAAAAAATGTGTTAGGTGTGACTACGAAATGTCGCGTTTACGTGCAATGAGGAGACTTATAAATAGGGTTTCATGTCCATCTTGCGGACATAGCAACAAAGTCTCGACGGCAATCACAACTACATTCTGGCTGTTAGTGGTTATTACGATCTTCACCCAGTACATGTTAGAAATTGAGCAATTGACCATCACAACCACTCTTCTAATTTCTACGTTCATCTTAATTGTGTTGGATGTGTTGACTTTTAATGTTAAACAAGAACAATGATATTTTTAATGAAAACGGATAAATCAATTATTGATTCCTACCTCGGGAAAATTTACAATATTTGTAGTTCTTTTATTGAAATAGGGTAGGTGATTTGAGAATGAATAATACTTCGTACAATACATGTGGGTGTGAACGCTCGCGTTTTACCACAATGAAAAGGGTGTTTTTCTTAGGTAGGTGTTCATCCTGTGGGGAACGCCATCAAAAGACTTCTCTTACAAGCAGAATAAGGGTTTTATTGTTAATGGTACTGACAATTGTAACCATGCATTTCTTTAGTATTGAGCAGATGTATATTACAGTGGTAGCACTAGGATTTTTATTTGCAATTATAGCTATAGGTAATAAGGAATAAGTGGATAGAATTGAGAGATTTCGCAGTAGAAAACTGTTAAATGATAAAGACTTTACATAAAGGAATGGACACTACGATGATAAGAAACATACCTGGTTTAGCCCTAATTATCCTAATTTTATCCGCCTGTACCGGTGAGGGGGTAAATAAAAGCCCCGTAATCGGAGACACGTTTGAAGTTTTTGAAAAGAAGTATGGGGATGCGCGCATTCAAGAGAATGACTACCGAAGTTTTACTGCATACTTTGACAGTAACAGCCTTACTGTAATGTTTAATCTAGGTATGGAAGAAGAAGGAGTCTCCTCAGCATATTGGATTAGTGGCCACCTTCATAATACTAAATCAATTAGTGAGGTTCTTGATGAGATAGACCGACTTTATATACCCTCGAACTACAGTTATGGAGGGCCGTCATGCAATCAACAACTTCAGAATGAGGGTACGGAATTTTTTAACGAGAGATTAGGTTTTTATTTTGTTAATGAAACGGATGAATATAATTACGGCATTCGAGTCGATTTAATTGCTAATGCTGATGATGGCAGTATATCTCAAAGCGTAGCAGTTCAAGATGAGATAGGAACCATTAATGAGAATACGTATGATTGTGAACTAGAAGTGAATGAAAGAATAAATGTAGGGGACCTTTAAAGATTGAATTCCAAGGCAACGATTCTGGTCACGCCATCTGCTGAGCCCGTCACCACTGCTCTTATTTTCACAACGCATCCATCGCTCCAAACTATATCGGTATAGGAAGAAAACATAAGGTCCTTATTGTATATATGGTAATATGAGTTGCATGGGAAAACATGTTAATTCTTATCTACACGTTGCTAAATAACGAACATACAAAGGTGGAGTAGACTTGAATTTCTTAATTGACTTAGAACGCTCTATCGAGACCGATAGAACCCATTACTGGAAGCCGAATCGGTTAGGCTACGTTGCCGCTTATAGAACAATAGAGAAAGTTAAATTTAGATGAACGGGGCTAACTCTAGATTTCGATGGGTTTTTTTATTACCTGGTTAAATGATGTTTGTGTTAGTAACAGTACTATGGATTTTTTTCCTATTCAATTTCAAAATGTTTACACAGGCTTATTAGGATTCTTTTATGTAATCATTATGATGAGCTTCATTCTACTTGGGATTCCTAAAAGGAAAAATTGATCATCCCCAAAATAATATCTAACAATTAGAATTAATTGCAGTTAGAATACAAAAGGCCAGCGTATTGCTGGTCTTTTGTTATGTAAATTTAAGTACTATGGTTATGCTCTAGCTGCATCGAGTCTATTCATAAGTGTATATTCATTTGATATTAAACTCTGAATTCATCTCTAAAAAAATGAATTCAATATATAAACTCAACTAGCTCCAACCCTCGTTTTCCTTCATAATAACTAAAACACTACAAAACGATAAGGGGAGATGGATGTTGAACCACGAAACCTTACTTTTAGATGCCAGCCGAGCCTTTTTGAAAGCCCAGGGCATGAACGAGATTCTTTCGGTTTTGACTCGATCCGTTGCGGCTTTAGTGAAGGATGCCGATATGGTCTTAGTGTACACCTATGATCATGACAAACAGGTCTTACAATTAACTCGTGGGGAGGGCGACATTTCACACCAACTTTACCAAGTGGCCTTTTGCCCAGGCGAGTCCATTACGGGGTTTGTCTATATGAACCAAACGACTATGCTCCTTCGCCAACCAAGTGACGTGGAGCAAGCGATGGCCAATATGTCTGCGTCAAACAGGCTCTCTTACCTAGCTGGTGTGTCTCATCAGACCGTTCATAGTTCATTTAGCATTCCCATCATTATTAATGATTCGTGTATTGCTACGCTTACAGCAAATCGATTGACGCATCCAACCCCCTTTACAGAGAAGGATTTGGAACTGGTCATGGAATTGCTAGACTATGCAAAATTCGCTCTTGAGAAAGAGATTCAAATGCAGCATGCCACTTTCGTCATAAACGACTATCAAATAAAAGTGGAAGCAAAGCGATACTTTCAACAAGCGCTGTCAGAAAGTGGGGATGCTGACCACGTTGTTCGATTATTGCGTCGGCGCTTACCGAACGGGTCCGTTTATCTAAGTGAACATCCGATTCATCAGCATCATTCCACACCCATTCGCTTTCATCAACAGCACACAGAATGGCTCGTCTACACGAATCAACCTCATCAAACGGAAGCCATTTACCTTGAAGAAGCGGCATCTGCCATTGGCCTTTTACGAACGTTTGAATATCAAAAGATCGAAGAGGACTTGCTCAAGGATGAAAAGGAATTTGCAGATAGCTTAGAAAACCATCATTATGACCTGGCTTTTTGGGACATGCCATCCAACACCCCTGTCGTCTGCCTGGTAATGTGCGGATCAAAAGGAAACCAGCTAAAAGAATATCAAACACTCCAAAAGCTATTCGTTGACCTGCAGCATCGCTGGAAGCTCATCTTCTATAAGGGGTCCTACCAACAAAACGCGGAAAACATACGCTAAGCAAATTTCGACATGAAGAAAGCCGATTTTTCCTTCGCTAGGAATCATCGGCTTTTAGTATTATTGGATAAGAGGGCGTAGTGAATGTAGACTTGCTACTTTACTTGCATCAAAGTTGTATTCACCAAGAAAATTAATGTGTTCCCATCCTAACGGAGAAACATGTTTAAGTAAATCTTCTCTCAAATTCCCCTTTTCCTTCAATAATTTTGTTGCTTCTGTAAGATAAACAGTATTCCATACGCTAATAGCGTTTATTAGAATGTTTAAAGCACTTGCACGTTGTAGTTGGTCTTGTATTCCTCGTTCTCGTAACTCACCTCGTTTTCCAAAGAATAAGGCTCTTGCTAACCCATTCATGGCTTCCCCCTTATTTAGTCCTCGCTGAATTCGACGGCGCAGTGTTTCGTTAGATATGTAATCCAAAATAAAAATGGTCTTTTCGATTCTCCCCATTTCTCGCAAAGTAATTGCAAGTTTATTTTGTCTCGCATATGACCCTAATTTCCCCATAATAAGTGAACCAGACACTTTTCCTTCTCGAATAGAATGAGCTACACGCAATACGTCATCAAAATTCTCTTGAATAATTTTAGTATTAATACGACCACGGAGTATATTTTCTAGTTTTGGGAAATCATTCGGCATTTGAATGGTGAAAAGCTTAGAGTCAGCTAAATCACGTAGCCTTGGTGCAAAACGAAATCCTAATAAATGACTCAATCCAAATACTGAGTCGGCGTAGCCAGCTGTATCTGTAAAATGCTCTTCAATATTTAAATCTGTCTCATGATGAAGTAATCCATCGATAACGTGTACAGCATCACGAGCATTGGTATTAATGACTTTCGTATAAAAACTTGAAAATTGATCACTGGTAAATCGATAAATGGTTGCCCCTTTTCCAGACCCGTAGTGTGGATTAGCATCGGCATGTAACGATGAAACACCAATCTGTACACGCATTCCATCAGAGGAAGAAGTACTTCCATCTCCCCAATAGGAAGCTAGTTTAAGCTTATGTTGAAAATTTACTAATGTCGCTTGTGCACGACTTATAGTATCATCGAATAAACGCCATTGCGCTGCATTAGCCATTTGATGATAGGTGACTCCTGGTGTCGCTTCTGCCATTTTAGTAAGTCCTATGTTAGTTCCCATCGCCATGAGAGCAGCCATGAGAACTACTTTTCCCTCTCCCTTTGGTGGGCGATTGGTCGAGGCATGTATCAACATTTCATCAAATCCTGTCCAGTGTGCTACCTCCATTAAAAGATCAGTGAGCTTTATTCTTGGCAACATATTATATAAAGACAGGCTAAAAGCTCTCGCTTCTTCGGGTGTATTCTTCTCCAAACGGTCCACTCGGATCTTAGCCTTTTCGATATTTACTCCTTCTAGAGAATCAAGATTATTTGAAACCCATGTAAGGCGTTGAGCTAGTGACTTTCTTCTTTCCTCAAGATATTCATCTGCCGATGAACGAACGGCTAGTTTAGTGTCCGTAAGACGAGTTGTTGTCCAATCTTCTTTAGGAACAAGATACTCTTCAAAATCTTTATGAAGTCTACTACCGACTACGGATATGTCGCCTGAACGAATATGATTTTTCAACTCTGTTAGTGCAGCCATCTCATAATAGTGCCGGTTAATTATTCCATCATCACCATAAACATGCTTCTTCCAACGTTTGGGAATAAAATCTACCGGGGCATCATTTGGAATTTTTCTTTTACCAGATTCATTTATTTCATTTAGCGTTTTTAGGGCTTGTAATAATGGTTCAGTACCTTGTGTAGAACGAAATTCAAGAGATTTAAGAAAAGTAGGAGTATATTTTCTTAGATAAGAAAATCGATTTTCTAACAAATCTAGATAATCGTAATCCATCGGTCGGGCTAATTTTTGGGCTTCTTCAACGGAAGAAACAATTTTATCCCACGGCATAATCATTTCAATAGCATTAAATGGATCGATCCCTTCATTTCGTGCTTGAATAAGTGCAGCACCAATATCTGCAAAATGCACGACTTTTTCATTCACTGCTTTTCCATTTTCTTTTTGCATTTCCTCTTGTGTTTTACGACCCTTTGATTGTAAAATCATCATTTGTCGATCGTGAATTTCAATTGCTTGGTCAATTAGATTTTGGCTTAGTGTTACTAGATAGGCAACAAGAATTGCATATTTCTTCATTTCTTTAAATCTTCGAAATGAGTGTGGCTCATACCGTGCTCCAATACGAGATAATTGAAGTAACCGATTGGGATGGATTTGTTCTGTATTTATTTCTAATTTAAACTCTCGAATATATTCTAAGCGCTTTATTACTTTTAAAAAGGCTTCAGGTGAAGATTGGCCGGGAATCTCCCTCAGCCATGCTAAAGGGGTTTTTCTATTGTCTACAAATGGATCTATAAGTTTATCTAACTTTTGTTTTTGCCATTTGGAAAGAGTACAAGTTAATGATTTAAAAATCTTTTCCTCTGCTCGTTGACGAGTTTCCCAAACAAGCCTTTCTATAGTAGTCATGCCAGGGAGAATAATTTTCTGATTACGTAGTTCTTCTTGTGCTGTACGAAGAAGATACATTGAATTTCCATTTTGAAGGGCATGATTCAAAAGAAACTGAGCTACCTTGCGATAGTTCCCTAAGGAAAAGTTTTGATAACCATAAACTTGACGGATTTCTTCCATATGCTCATGTTTAGTTGGCTCTCGTTGAGCATATAAAGAAAGTGAATTAGGTTTAACATTTATTTGTCTAGCTATGTATTTGATAATGTAATCTGGAATAGGTCCGACATCTGAAAGGGACCATCCGGGATAGCGTAGAACACATAATTGAGCAGCAAAGCCTAATCGATTATGATCTCTTCTGTGTCGTTTTATAATTTCAAGGTCATATTGTGAAAAAGTATAATAAGTTTCTAGTTCACTTTCACTCATATCAGCTGGAATTCGTATAAATTCCGTTCTTTGATCTTCTGTTAGTAATTCTTTCCCTCTCATGCTACAACTCCTTGCTAGATATCTTTTTCTTTTCTAGATAACGATATAAGGTTGTCGCTCCAATCCCTGTTGCCGTCTTAATTTGAGATAAAGAGTAATCTTTGCTTTCATACATTTTTATAGCAAGTTCTCTTTTCTTTAAATCAACCTTCGGTCTGCCTCCGTTTCTTCCTCTAGATCTAGCAGCCGTCAATCCATCTTTCGTTCGTTCACTAATAATATCTCGTTCTAATTCTGCTATGCTGGCTAACATTCTGAAAAAGAACCGTCCCATAGCAGTTGTGGTATCGATCTTGTCTTGTATGGAAACAAAATGAATTTCCTTTGATTCGAAATATTCCATAAGCTCAATTAAATGTTTGGTACTACGACTAATACGATCTAATTTATAAACAATGACTGTGTCATCTTTACGTAAAACTTTAAGTAGTTCATCTAATTGAGGTCGATTTTTCATCTTTCCTGATTCTTTTTCTTCAAAAATCTGATCCACTCCGTAGTGAGCTAATGCATCGAGTTGTAATGATAATGATTGAACTTGTGTACTTACGCGTGCATATCCAAATTTCAACACGAATCTCCCCTTTTCTATTATGTTAACTATACCAAAAAGGGCTTTTAAATAGATATATTGGTCTTTTGATTTTGGTTATATTTTTGGTTATGTATTTAAGTTGTTTTTAAGGTTTTTAGAGAAGTTCTCTATTCATAACCAAAAACGGTCGTTATTGGTGGCAAAGTTCATATTTATGTATAACGTTATTATATTCATTTGAATATCTTATTGACAAGATTTTATAAGAGAACTATGATTTAAATATACTTATAATCAAATGATCATTTGAATATGGAGGGTATTATGAAAACGAATAATTCAAACGGTAATCATGACCAATGTGAAATGTTTTATTATGACGAGGAGAAAGTGAACAGACTATCCTTGAGGATCGAATCAAAAGAATTTACTGCAACGGCAGATATTTTTAAAGCTCTTTCTGATGAGACAAGACTTAAGATTGCTTATACATTGACGGAGGATAATGAGTTATGTGTATGTGATATTGCAAGTATTATCGGGATAACAAATGCGACAGCTTCCCATCACTTACGTCATTTGCGAAACTTACGTATTGCTAAAAGTAGAAAGCAAGGAAAGATGGTTTTTTATTCCATAGACGACCCCCATGTTACAAGTCTTATTGTAAATACCATGGTTCATAGTCAGGAGGACTAGTATGCCAAAAAAAGCGCCAGAAAATAAAAAAAATGTATATCGTGTTCAAGGATTTACGTGTGCAAACTGTGCCAGTAAATTTGAAAAGAATGTTAAGGATTTACCGGGTGTAGCAGATGCAAAAGTGAATTTTGGAGCATCAAAAATAGCGGTATACGGTGAAACAACATCACAGGAACTAGAAAGAGCAGGAGCTTTTGAGAACCTAAAAGTGTCTGCTGAAAATTCAAGAGGGCACGATCCGAAAGGTGAAGAGCCTGATAAAGAAGAAATACCTTTTTATAAAAAGCATAGTACCTTACTCTATTCATCTTTATTTTTGGCTCTCGGTTTCATTTCCATGCTTGTAAACGGAAATGAAAACATGGTCACTGCTTTATTATTTATAACTTCGATGATAGTGGGAGGGCTTTCGCTTTTTAGAACTGGATTACAAAATTTAATACGTTTTGAGTTCGATATGAGAACCTTAATGACGATTGCTGTTATTGGCGGAGTTATTATTGGAGAATGGGCGGAAGTTGCTATTGTTGTAATCCTCTTTGCGATCAGTGAAGCTTTAGAACGTTTCTCTATGGATAGAGCACGAAAGTCCATTAGTTCATTAATGGATATCGCACCAAAAGAAGCGTTGGTCAAACGGAACGGTGAAGAAATGACGATCCATGTTAATGATATTTCAATCGGGGATGTCATGATTGTTAAACCAGGTCAAAAGATCGCGATGGATGGAGTCATTGTCAATGGATACTCTGCAATTAACCAAGCTGCAATTACCGGTGAATCCGTTCCAGTTGAAAAAACTGTAGATGATGAGGTATTTGCAGGGACTCTTAATGATGAAGGTTTGCTTGAGGTTGAAATTACAAAACTGGTTGAAGATACAACGATATCAAAAATTGTTCACTTGGTTGAAGAAGCACAAGCAGAGCGTGCTCCATCTCAGGCTTTTGTTGATAAATTTGCGAAATACTATACACCGATCATTATGATTATTGCAGCTTTAGTAGCCACAGTTCCGCCGTTGATCTTTGATGGCAGTTGGGAAACATGGATTTATCAAGGTTTAGCTGTCCTTGTCGTTGGTTGTCCTTGTGCGTTGGTTATTTCCACACCAATTTCAATTGTTTCGGCGATTGGAAATGCAGCGAAAAAGGGTGTTCTTATTAAAGGTGGAGTTTACCTGGAAGAAATCGGGAGATTAAAAGCCATTGCGTTTGATAAAACGGGTACTCTAACTAAAGGTGTTCCTGTAGTAACAGATTATCAAGCATTGAATAATCAAACAGAGGAACAAAAACTGTTTTCGATCATAACAGCTTTAGAATATCGATCTCAACATCCTTTGGCATCAGCCATTATAAAAAAGGCTGAACATGAAAATATATCTTACGCTGGCATAGAAGTAGATGATTTTTCTTCAATTACAGGGAAAGGGATAAAAGGCACGATCAATGGGATTAGGTATTATATAGGTAATCCAAAATTGTTTAAAGAACTACCTAATTCCAATTTTGATAAGGAAGTCGAACAACAAGTAGTAGTTCTTCAAAAGCAAGGAAAAACCGTGATGGTCGTTGGAACAGAGAAAGAAATACTAGCCGTTATAGCTGTTGCTGATGAAGTTCGAGAAGTCAGCAAGGACGTTATTCAAAAGCTTCATCAAGCTGGGATCAAACAGACCGTTATGCTTACAGGTGATAACCATAGTACAGCGAATGCGATTGGTAGTCACGTAGGAGTGACAGATGTTCAATCAGAATTATTACCTCAGGACAAATTAGACGTCATTAAACAATTGAGATCAAAGTACGATAACGTAGCTATGGTTGGGGATGGTGTTAACGATGCTCCAGCATTAGCAGCTGCTACCGTTGGAATAGCAATGGGTGGCGCTGGGACCGATACTGCACTTGAAACGGCAGATGTTGCGTTAATGGGTGATGATTTAAGAAAACTTCCATTTACAGTAAAACTCAGTCGTAAAACGCTTAATATCATTAAGGCAAATATTGCTTTTGCCATTGCGATTAAGTTACTTGCCTTAGTATTGGTGATTCCTGGATGGCTAACCCTTTGGATTGCGATTCTTTCCGATATGGGAGCAACCCTTCTTGTTGCCTTAAACGGTTTACGACTTATGCAGGTCGAAGAAGACGAATAAAATAACAAGGACTTTCCAAACAGGAAGGTCCTTATTTAAAGAAAATGTTGGATCAGGAGTTGGGGAAATATGGGGACAATTTTAACGGCAATGGCTGTTTACGTAGCAACGGGGATTGATTATCTTATTCTTCTTATTGTCTTATTTTCACAAATAAAAAAAGGACAATTAAAACATATTTTTATTGGTCAATATTTGGGAACGGCAGTCATTATTTCGGTGAGTTTTTTGGCTGCTTATGGTGTTGCTAACTTCGTTCCTCAACAATGGATTGTGGGACTCCTTGGACTTTTACCCATTTATTTAGGCATAAAAGTATGGATAAAAGGCGAAGGAGATGAGGATAGCAATGTCTTATCCATTTTATCTTCAAATCGTTTTAATCAACTATTTTTAACGGTAACATTTATCGTATTAGCTTCAAGTGCAGATGATTTTTCTGTTTATGTCCCTTACTTCACTACGATCAATACAAGTGAAATTCCCATTGTTATTATTGTCTTCTTCATTATGGTGGGTGTCTTATGCTATATTAGTTATCGTTTAGCGTCTGTACATTATATCTCGGAAAAAATAGAAAAATATGAACGATGGATTGTACCTATCGTATTCGTCGGTTTAGGGGTTTATATTATGTTTGAAAATGGCACGTTTAACGCTCTTGTAAAACTCTTTCAATAAGTTTAAAGGAGAAGATACAATGGAATATGATGTGATTGTGATTGGTGGTGGGCAAGCTGGTTTGGCGGTGGCTTATGCATTGAAAGAAAAAAAGAAAACGTTGATCCTTGATGAGAATGAACAGACAGGTGACTCATGGAAAAAACGATATGATTCTTTGCAATTATTCACACCAAGAAATTATAGCGAGTTATTTGATTTTAAATTCAGGGGAGACCCTAAAGGGTTTCCTCATAAAGACGAAGTTGTTTCGTACTTACAAGAGTTTGAAATAAAAAATCAATTGTCGGTCCTACACAACCAACAAGTTATAAAACTATCAAGAGGAAATGACCAAACGTTTCGTGTCATCACTCAAAATCAAACTTATATGGTAAAAAACGTAGTGATTGCAACTGGAGCTTTCCACAATCCATTTATTCCAGACATTCATGATCACTCGATTCCCTATATGATTCATGCTTCTGCATATAAAAATCCAACACAGATCCCTCAAGGGGATGTTTTAATTATTGGGGCTGGAAATACAGGAATTCAAATTGCCGCAGAGTTATCGAAGTCCCATACCGTCATGCTTGCGAAGAGTAAACCCATAAAAAGTATTCCTCATAGTTTGGCGGGGAAAAGCTTATTTTGGTGGTTAGAGACTTTCCGAATCACTAAAGCAAGCCCGTCCTCAATTGTAGGGAAAATGCTCCGAAAGAGAGATCCCATAATTGGTGATGATTATAAGATCGTTAAAGATCAGGTAGAGATACTTGGTCGTGTTCGTCAAATCATTGACGGTCAGGTGCATATACAAGATACGCTCCCCAAAAAAGTAACATCAATCATCTGGGCAACCGGATATCGAAATAATTACTCTTGGATTGATATTGATGGAGTTATAGATGATCACGGTAAACCCATTCATCGCTTTGGAATTACAGAGATAAAGGGGCTTTATTTCATAGGCCAAAGTTGGCAAAGTAAGAGAAGTTCGGCACTCATTTATGGTGTAAGTGGTGACGCCAAAATGATTGCAAAAGAAATCTTATAATGAATAAAAATGGGGGTGCTGAACTTGAAAAAACTCTTTAGTATACTCGCTTCCAGGGTCTTTAAGTTCACTCTAAGGAAACTGACCTATAGCATTATCACTTCTTCAACGAACGCGATTGAAAAAAAAACTAATTAAAAAAGCCGAGGATTCCTTAGCGTAGGAAAAATCGACTTTCTTTATGTCGAAATTTGCTTAGCGTATGTTTTCCGCGTTTTGTTGGTAGGACCCCTATAAACAAAAATGGGTTCTTTATTTAGAAGATCAAGAGCATGCGCGCGTCACGACCCAATTACTTTCAACACTTTTACTGACTAGCGAAAGCAAAATCGGCTTGAGTCAGACGGATGATCTATCGCATTTCCACCTTTTATTTCAAGACGCGTCGAACACATGGCATGTCGCCAAGGAAGGGCAGATTCAATCCTATTCGAAACTAGGTTTCGAGCGACTTTTACCGAGTATCAATTCGTCGCACAGAGACGCATTTATCAAAGACCATTTACAAACATTACCCGATTATCCGTATCTCATGAACACTTTAATCGCTTTTATCGCACACAGTCGAAACCGTAAAGAAACGGCTCGTGCATTGTACATTCACCCTAATACGTTATACCAACGGCTTAAAAAAGTGGAAGACGAGACAAGTAAATGCATCGACCAGGAAGAAGATTGGCTAAACCTCATGATCGCGGTTTCGTTTTATAAACTTGATATTCCTAACTAACACACACTCACCTAAGTCGTGAACGCAATGTGGGCGTCCACATAAAAGACACCTGAATATTGTCTTTGTCCCTATTCACCTCATATCGTTCGAATATTACGATAAGTATACTTTAAACAGAAAGGTGTAGAGCGGATGACAAAGACGTATCAAAATTATATAGGCGGACAATGGACACCCTCAGAAAGCAGTCAAACGTTTACAAGCATTAACCCTGGCAATACGGATGACATCCTTGGCCATTTCCCTGAATCAACCGTCGCGGATACACGAAAAGCTATTCAAATCGCCGAAGAGGCTTACCCAGCATGGCGGGACGTAACGGCGATTCAACGTGCTGATGTTCTCTATAACCTGATTCGATTGATGGAAGACGAGAAATCGGTTCTCGCACAGCTAATTTCAAGAGAAGTCGGAAAGACACTATCTGCAGGTGAAAAAGAAGTCGATGCAACGATTCAGGCGTTAAAACATTTTAGTGGCGCAGCAAATCGCTTAGCAGGCGAAACGCTCCCGTCGATTAACCCATCGTATTTGGCCTATACCGTAAAAGAACCTTTAGGTGCGGTAGGCGTCATCACACCTTTTAACTTCCCTTTAGGCATCGGCGTGTATAAGATTGCCCCCGCTATGCTTGCAGGCAATACTGTCGTTTATAAGCCACCAAATGATACCGCTTGTATTGCGGCGAATTTGGTTGACCTATTTGAACGTGCAGGCATGCCGCCAGGTGTGCTCAACCTTGTCTTTGGTGATGGCAGCGTTGTGGGCAAAGAGATGGGAGAGAACCCTACCTTAAAAGCAATATCGTTTACAGGGTCGACTGAAGTAGGTCTAAAGCTAGGACAAGCCGTTTCCAACCGCGGTGGCAAGATGCAAGCTGAACTGGGTGGAAAAAACGCAACCATCTTGTTAGAAGATGCCGACCTTGAAGCTGCGATACAAGGGATTATGGTTAGCGGCATGTACAACAACGGACAAAGTTGTACAGGAACCAGTCGAGTGATTGTGTTAAAAGAACAAGCTGACCTCGTGCTCGAAAAACTCATTGAAGCAGCTCAAGCCATTCGAGTAGGGTATGGCCAAGAAGAAGATATTGATAACGGGGCCATCGCGAATGAAAAACAACTTCAAACGTATCTTCATTACATTCAAAGCGCGAAAGATGCAGGCGCTCGGATTGAATGCGGGGGCAAACAGTTAAGTGAAAATGGACTCGCGAAAGGGTACTTTGTTGCACCGACAATTGTCAGTCACGTCACAAGGGACATGGCCATTGCACAAGAAGAGATCTTCGCTCCGGTTGTAGCGGTTATGATCGTTGACTCTTATGAAGAGGCGATTGAGCTAGCCAATGATTCAACGCTAGGCTTATCCTCATCCATTTACACTAACGATTTAGCCAAAGCGCAAGATTTTATCAAACGAATTCAAGTCGGCGTCGTTCACGTGAATATTCCTTCAAATTATTACGAAAATCAACTGCCATTTGGCGGGAAGAAAAACTCAAGCATTGGTTTACGTGAACAAGGAAGTACGGCACTTGATTTTTGGTTAGATACAAAAGCAGTCTACCTAAAACCGTAACAAGGAGGCCTCTCATGAAGACAATTGGATTGATCGGGTGCGGGGTAATGGGTGCCGGGATAGCACGGAATCTTCTAAGTAATAGCTATCGCGTTTTCATTCGTGACCCAGAATGTCGCAATCAAAAAGCGTTAGAAGCACTAGGTGCACAGTTTGTGCCTGATTTTGGCGAATGCACGGAGAACATGGAAGCTATCTTTCTATCGCTCCCAACACCGAGCATCCTGGGCAACGTTTTAAGTGGCGAAAATGGCTTATTTGCGTCATTAAACCCAGGTACACTGGTGTTTGATGTGGGCACGACGGATACGGAAACGACTAAGCGTTTACAAAAAGAAGCACAGACTTACGGGGTTCATTTCCTTGATTGTCCCGTTAGCGGCGGTCCAGCTGGTGCCGATGCCGGGACACTTACCATCATGGTCGGCGGTGAAAAAGAAGCATACCTTGCTGCTTTGCCTTACCTCGAAGTGGTGGGCAGCACCATTCGGTACATCGGTTCCTCCGGTGCGGGGCAAACCGTCAAGCTTTGTAACAACATGATTGTTGCGGGCGTCATTAGCTTGCTAAGTGAAACGATGGTTATAGCGGAAGAACAAGGCGTCGATGCGGATACGTTGTTTTCTATTTTGGAAGCAAGCTCTGGGCATACACGGGCCATGGAAGTGTTTGGTGCGAACTTAAAAGCACAATCCTTTGATAATATCTTGTTTTCCTTAGCACATATGGCCAAGGACCTGGAACTGTTCATGAAATTATCTAATCAATCACACACACCTCAACCGGTGTCATCAATTGTGACACAACTTTATCGGATGGCCCTTCAGCAAAAAAAAGCGAAGATGGATTCTACAGCGGTCTACGCAATGATTGAAAACCATGTAGAGAGGTAGGGGCGATAATATGATGCATTTAATTAAAGATTGGCGGTTACATGTTTTTGTGTTAGCCATCGTCATTATCACAGAAGCCATTGGCACCGTACAAATCCCGATTGGACCAGGGGTCATCATGCTACTCCCGATGTTATTTGCAATTATTTTTGGGTTACTCGTGTATTTTAGCCCGCTTGTGACCGAGAAACAGTCGAAACATGCTGAACCGATTATCACGCTTAGCGTCACGCTTCTAATCGCAAAGATCGGTGTCACCATCGGTCCTGGACTAGCAGACTTAATTGCTGCTGGTCCCGCTTTGCTATTACAAGAAATCGGTAACTTCGGAACCATCTTTATTGCGCTACCGATTGCGGTGCTGCTACTTAACATGAAGCGCGAAGCCATTGGGATGACCCATTCCGTTGGACGTGAACCGAATTTAGGCTTGATCTATGACAAATACGGGTTTGAGTCGCCAGAAGGCAAAGGCGTTACCACGGTTTACATCTTTGGGACGGTTTTTGGTGCCATGTTTTATGGCTTAATGGCCGGGTTCCTTGCTTCTTTTACACCCATTCATCCCCTTAGTTTAGCTATGGCCGCAGGTGTGGGGAGTGGCAGTATGATGGCGGCCGCGGTCGGGTCCCTTGTGGCCTTATATCCGGAGTTGGAACCTCAAATTGTTGCCTTTGCAGGAGCCAGTAACCTGTTAACGTATTCTACTGGTCTTTTCGTTAGCATCTTTATTGCGCTACCAATGACGGAAAAGCTCTATGTGCTCTTTCGAAAGTGGAAAGGAGGGGAGGAAAAGAAGAATGAAAAATCTGCATGAGTACTTTCTCTTAATCTTCGTCGTGGGAATCGTTGCGTACATAGGGAATTGGGTCGGGGATAGACAGCTATCGTGGACCTCTTTAGCCGGTATGGTCATTTTGATTCTCATCGCAGGACTTGGCCAAATGTTAAGCAAGCTTATTCCCATCAATATTCCAAGTGTTGTCTATGTCATTGCGATTGGCATTGTGGCCTCTCTTCCTCAAACGCCTTGGGGTCCGAGTGTGATTGCATTTACGAATGAAATTAATTTACTAGCCATTGCGACTCCTATTTTAGCATATGCGGGAATTGCGATCGGAAGGTCATGGACCGATTTTGTCTCAATGGGCTGGCGGGCGATGGTGGTATCAACATGTGTCTTATTTGGAACGTTACTTGGTTCGGCTTTGATTGCTCAGATCGTCTTAACCCTTCAAGGAATTATCTAGTGGGTTTTCTCGAAATTTAAGCTTGTTTACACAGATACCGTGTAAACGAGCTTTTTTTGTTCCACTTAGCCCATTTCTAATGCACTGATTTTAATTTGTTGTTTAAGCCATTTTCTCAAAAAAAGCTAATGTGTAAGCATTTTTATTGGTAAGGTTAAAAATGTGTCATTGGGTGCTCTTGGGATGGCTTTTTTAAAAATAATTACGGTCAGTGAAATTATTGATTTGTTGTTTCAATTGTCTCTAAGTTATAGAGAACATTTTTAATAGAAGGGGATGTTTTTACATGATTTTTTTGTTTGTTCAGTGATATTAAAACTCATTAAAGATTGTTTCTCCATGTTGCCTGCTGTTAATATAATATCTTCACATGTAATTGAAGAAAAAGTAGACCCTACAGATGGTCAACATAAGGAATTTCAGTTAATTGAAATCAAGAGCACAAAAGAACAAGTTGAGAAGCTTAATTTTGATATGTTAGAGCCAGTTGCAGCTATTGAGGGGTTTGAGCCAAAATGGAAATTTCTAAAAACAAAAGGCTTTCAACCGCTTGGGGTTAATTAGGAGGTAAACAATGAAAAAAATGGATGGCAATATCCCTCTTGAATTGAAATTAATGAAATGAACGCTCAATAACTATATACCTTAACCAAATTCTTCATTCACAGCTGCATCCACACACAGGGAGTTTAATCAATCGTTTAATTAGAATCTTCACAAGTTCATCCATTAGATTCAAATGTATTAAACACCGATCCACGGTTAAACATTGTACAACAATAGATCCATACGAATACATATCACGAAGAAAAGTAGGTGCAATCCCTACTCGCACTTCAGTGGTACTTTAAAATTACTTAATAAAAAAACACGAGCAAATCAATAACTCGTGTTTTTCACGTTTCCTCTATGCGTCTTGATGAAAGGACAAGCCTAAAAAGCGTCGACTTGCTAGTGCACAAGCGCCATACACGGATGCTTTTATGCCAAGAGAAGAGATGACTAGCGATTTATAATCAATCATAGTTGACGTCAATTTGTCTGAAATACGGTCCACTGCATCAGGGATATTAGACAGTAGATCGCTATTAATCACAACAATTTCTGGATTGTAAAAATTAATAACATTGTTTAGACCTGCAGCTATATCAGTTAGAAAATCCTCAACTTCCTGCGAAATGCCTGATGAATGTAACCGTTGGACAAAGGTTTCTATTGGCATCTTTTGACCATTACCGAGCTTTTCTAAAAAATGCCGTTCTGATGCATAAAGCTCAAAACAACCTTTATTGCCACATTTACATGGCTCACCATTTGGATAAAGGATCATATGACCAATTTCACCAGCATACCCGTGGTGCCCTTTAATTAGATTCCCTTCCATCATCATTCCTAGACCAATTCCTGATTGCATGGTAATCGTAAGTAGATGATTTGTGTAAGGATGACTATGCAAATGTTCCGCAATTGCACACAAATTAGCATTGTTTTCAATCGTAATGTCAACAGCTACGAGCTGCGTTAAGTCTTGTTTTAATGGCTTATGAGACCACTCGAATTGGGGCACAAACGTCACGACTTCATCAGTACGTACACTTCCGTGTATAGCAATGACAACACTGGTCAACCCATACGGTTGATCCGTGCACTTTAAATCGTAGGCATTGATCAGAGTAGCAAGTTCTTTGACAACATCCACGTAATTAGTTGTTGATAAAGGTTTAATGGAAGTCTCTAGCGGTTCCCCAAGCGCATCTGCGAGAGTCGTAATCATGGAATCCTGGTCCACATCAATACCTAGTACGTAGCCAGCTTTACGATTGATGGACACCATGATAGGCTTCCGCCCGACTTTAAAATGATCTTGACTTGATTCCACTACCAATTTTTTTTCAAGCAGTTCCGCAACTTGTGACGAAACGGTCGCTTTGTTTAATTTTGTTAGCTTACTAATTTCAGCTCTAGAGATTTTTTCGTTTGTCAAGATTGTATGCAGAATTCTATCTCGGTTCACTTTTTTTAAGTATGTTGCATCACCTGTAACCAAAATAAACCTCCTATTCTCTTACGGTCATAGAAATATCATATAGTAAAAATTTTGTTTTGTAAGTAGATTCCTTCTGATTTGATTATTGACAAACAAATCAAACTCTTTTATAGTAAGGCTAATTAGTTTGTTTAGTAAACCAACTAATTAGATGTCCATGTAAGCTCTCATGTAGATTTTGATCTAATAAGTGGCGTAAGAAGAGGATGTGACTAAGGAGATCGTGCACAATCTTCGAAGTCCTAATACCTTAAACATTTATGAAAGCGCATACTTTAAGGGGTGAGTTTATGACAAAAGCGATAGGGGATCAGCCATCCTATTACCATGAATCCAAGCTTTGGCGGATTGGCTTGTTTGCTCTAAATAATTCAGCAACAAATATTTATTTATTTATCTTAGGCTTTGTTGCGTATTATGCGGCTGGCATTGCTGGACTGACGGTTGTTGTCACGAGTACAGTTATTACTGGATCACGAATTTTTGACGGATTCACTGATCCAATTGCCGGTTTTATACTAGATAAATTGGAAACGAGATTTGGAAAGTTTCGACCGTTTATGGTTATTGGAAATGTTACGCTCGCAACAAGTATTCTATTGATGTATAGTTTGACGCATATCGTCCCGTCTTCCTATACACTGATTGTGTTTATTGGCTGTTACATTCTTTACATCTTAGGGTACACGTTACAAACATCCGTTACGAAAGCGGGCCAAACCGTTTTGACTAATAACCCAAAACAACGACCATTGTTTGCTATGTTCGATGGGATTGTCACCGCATTATTGTTTGGTCTTGGTCAATTGTATGTAGCAAGTTATTTAATGCAAAAGCATGGGGATTTTACCATTGGCTTATTTACCGAGTTAAACACGATTGCAGTTATTGTATCAGCCATCTTCACCATTCTTGCTGTAATTGGCATCACACCAAAAGATAAGAAGGAGTATTACGGCTTAGCGGATAATACCGTAGAGACACGATTTAAAGATTATTGGCCGATTTTAAAATCAAATAAAGGCTTTCTAATGCTAATTATTTCAGTCGCAACCGATAAGTTAGCATTTTCAATTCTTCGTTACCAAGTGGTTGTTGTTATGCTCTTTGGCATTGTCATGGGTGACTTTGCAATCAGCGGTGTTGTAAGCGCTATCGTGACAATTCCAAATGTCGTCATTACGATTATTACAGTCGCTTTTGCTACAAAATGGGGATTAAAGAAGGCACTGGTTATGAGTACATGGGCAGGGCTAAGTGCAGCCATCTCGCTTGTTGGCCTCTTTCTACTTATTGAGGACCCGACAATGCTATCTTTTGAGAATATTGGCATACCCATGATTTTATTTATCGTCTTTTATACCATTTTACTGGGGTTTGGAGGAAACTCATCTGCTTTAGTAAACCCTATGATTGCTGACGTATCAGATTATGAAACCTTTAGAACCGGGCGATACATACCTGGCATGATGGGAACCATCTTTTCCTTTATCGACAAGCTCATTACGTCTTTACCCGCTCTTATTGTTGGGATAACGGTTTCCCTTATAGGATTTAGTGATGAATTTCCAACGGTCAACGACACGTTAACGGACGCGCTTTTTTATACAACGGTTGTACTAGCTTTTGTCATCCCTATGCTTGGATTTATCGTCACACTAATTGCCATGAAATTTTACCCATTGGATAAAAAGAAGATGGAGGAGGTTCAGGCTGGTATTTTAGCAATGAAGCAAACCAATCATTCACCTGATAAAGAGAAGAACGTGTTTTAAGTAAATATAGGAGGGGACCATCTTGACATTTATAACCGAAAATTTTCTACTTTCCAACAAAACGGCACAGACGCTATTCTTTAATTATTCAGAAGAACTTCCGATTATTGATTACCATAACCATTTAAATCCTGAAGATATTTTAACGGATAAAAAAGCTTCCCTTGCAGACCTTTGGCTTTCCGGCGATCACTATAAATGGCGAGCGATGAGAGCAAACGGCATCAATGAATCACGAATCACAGGCGATGCCGCTGACTATGACAAATTTCTTGCTTGGGCTCAAACGGTTCCGAACCTAATTGGCAACCCTCTCTATCACTGGACACACATGGAATTACGACGCTATTTCGATATTAACGACTTATTAAACGAAAAGAGCGCCGCAGCGATTTGGGAACAAGCCAATCAAAAAATTAAGAAGGGTGAATTGTCCGTTCGCACCATTTTAACGAAAGAGAACGTGGAATTTGTCGGTACAACAGATGATCCCACCGACTCATTAACAGCACATGAAAAACTGGCTCAGGAAAATCTGACGTTCAATGTCGCACCGTCCTTTCGCCCAGATAAAGGGGTCCACATTGAATTGGAAAGCTTTATTCCATGGCTAAAGACATTGAGTCAAGTATGTGAAAGAACCATTGAATCGTATGATGATTTTTTAGAAAATTTACACACACGTGTAAACTATTTCCACCAACGTGGTTGCCGTAGTTCCGATCATAGTTTATCCGTAATCACTTATGAGGAAGCGACAAAGGCAGAACTTCAAGCCATCTTTAACAAACGTTTAGATGGCAAAAGTTTAACACCTAAAGAAATTGCCCAATTTAAAACATCTACACTTAAGTTTCTTGGGGCGATGTATGCGGACAAAGGATGGGCCATGCAACTTCATCTTGGTCCATTACGAAACAATAACACCCGGATGTTTGAACTTATTGGCCCTGATACTGGATTTGATTCAATGGGGGATAAAGAAATTGCCCGACCACTATCTAAATTTCTAGATAGTTTGGAAAAAACGAACGAGCTACCAAAAACCATTTTGTATTCAGTCAACCCAAAAGACTACTATGTGTTGGCCACAATGGCTGGTAATTTTTCTTCTCATGAAACACGAGGGAAAGTTCAGTTTGGCACAGCATGGTGGTTTAACGATCAAATCGATGGGATGGAATATCAAATGAAAGTGCTTGCTAACGTTGGTCTCATTAGTACATTTATCGGCATGTTAACAGACTCTCGTAGTTTCCTCTCCTTCCCGCGTCATGATTATTTCCGTCGTATTTTATGCAATGTTATTGGCACGTGGGTGGAAGAAGGAAAAGCCCCAAAAGACTTTGATTTACTTGGGACGTATGTGAAAAACATTAGCTATTACAATGCAAAAAACTATTTTAATCTATAGAGCGAGTAGGAGAGAATACGTATGCAAATGAGTTTTCGTTGGTATGGAGATCGTGACCCTGTCACGTTAGAACAAATCCGCCAAATTCCTGGCATGGAAGGGATCGTAACAGCTATATACGATATTCCAGTTGGGGACGTTTGGCCATTTGAAAAGATCATGGCACTAAAAGAAAAAGTAGAAGCTCACGGGTTTATTATTTCCGTAATTGAAAGCGTCCCTGTCCATGAAGATATAAAACTTGGATTAGATACCCGTGATCATTATATTGCTAATTACAAACAGACGATCCGAAACTTAGCTAAAGCGTCCATCCAGACAATCTGTTATAACTTTATGCCTGTTTTTGACTGGACACGCACACGCCTTGATGCACCCCTACCAGATGGGTCACATTCTTTGTCGTATGAAGAAGACACGATTAAAGAGATGGATCCGTTGAGCGGTGAGCTTACATTACCTGGGTGGGACCTATCGTTTCAAACAGTCGAGCTGAAAAGGATCATGGATCGATATCAACAAATGAGCGAAGATACGCTCATGCAGCATTTAGTCTACTTTTTAGAACAAGTCGTCCCCGTCGCAGAGGAAGAAAATGTCTTCTTAGCCATTCACCCGGATGATCCACCGTGGTCAATCTTTGGATTGCCACGAATTATAACGGGCCCACATGCAGTAAAGCAAGTGTTGGCTGCGGTTGATAGTCTTCATAATGGCATTACTTTTTGCAGTGGCTCATATGGCGCAAACCCGGAAAACGATTTGCAAGACATTTTACACATAGCGAAAGAACGCATTCATTTTGTCCATGCACGAAATGTAAGGTGGACAGGAGAAAAATCTTTTCAAGAAACGTCTCACCTTGCACGAGACGGATCCCTTGATATGACTGGAATTATGAAAACCTTAATCCACCACGGATATAAAGGGCCTATTCGACCAGATCACGGTCGAATGATTTGGGGAGAAGAAGGTCGACCAGGGTATGGTCTTTTTGATAGAGCATTAGGTGCAGCGTATTTAAACGGGATTATAGATGCCGTTCATAAAGGAGGAAGCCAATGAAACTACCATTTATAGTAGATTTAACAGGTAAAGTGGCCGTTGTCACAGGTGGGAGCGGTGTCCTCGGTGGCGTCATGTCTCACACTCTTGCAAAAGCTGGTGCGACGGTGGTGGTACTGGCGAGAAATGAAGGGAAAATCTCTGACATTGTTACAGCAATCAAGGAAGAAGGAGGAAAAGCTGTCGGCTATAGCGTGGACGTTTTAGATAAACAAGCGCTCGAAAAGGTATACGATACAATACGAAACACCATTGGCACATGTGATATTTTACTGAACTGTGCAGGTGGAAATCATCCCAATGCCACAACGTCTCATGAAAAACTCAGTGTTCACCCTGAGCCCGACGAGAAATCCTTTTTCTCTTTAGAAGGAGACTCGGTTAAGCATTTGTTTAATTTAAACTTCATGGGTGTGTTCCTACCTACTCAAGTGTTCGCACAAGATATGGTGGGAAAATCCGATGCAACAATCATTAACATTTCATCCATGAATGCCGATCGGCCACTAACCAAAATACCTGCTTATAGTGGAGCGAAGGCAGCGGTAAGTAACTTTACAGAATGGTTAGCTGTATATTTTGCTGATGTTGGAATTCGGGTAAATGCGATTTCTCCGGGATTTTTTCTCACATCACAAAATGAATCACTGATGCTTACAGAAAAAGGAGACTATACCGAACGAGCAAATAACATCTTACGAAACACACCAGTTGGACGCTTTGGAAAACCTGAAGAATTGGTTGGCACACTTCTCTGGCTTGTAAGCCACGAGGCATCAGGATTTATAAATGGGGTTGTCATACCAGTAGACGGAGGCTTTTCCGCTTATTCCGGTGTTTAATCACCTACCAAACAATGAAGGAGAATGGATTATGACAAACGTAAGACTTGGCATTATCGGATTTGGCGCCCAGGGAGGCGCATACGCACGTTTTATTGCGGAGGGCAAAGTGAAAAATATGACACTGGGTGCGATTTGTGACATCGATCCAGAAAAGCAAAAAGCAGCACATGATGCCTATCCCGATGTAGCTTTTTTCGATCATTATCAGACGATGTTAGATAGCAACATGGTTGATGCCATTGTCACATGTGTACCACATTACTTGCATCCTGAAATGGGAATTGAAGCCCTAAATCACAACATTCATTGCTTAATTGAAAAACCAGCAGGCGTGTATTCCAGACAAGTAAGAGAATTAAATGATGTGGCAGCAACGAAAAAAGACGTAACGTTTGCGATTATGTTCAATCAACGAACAAATCCGCTCTATCAAAAAGTGAAGCAGGTGATTGAAAACGAAGAGATTGGCGCCATTCGCCGAACAAATTGGATGATAACAACGTGGTGGCGCCCACAGGGGTACTATGATCAAAGCGCTTGGCGCGCAACGTGGGGAGGCGAAGGTGGAGGTGTTCTCGTCAATCAAGCTCCACATCAGCTCGATTTACTACAATGGATTGCAGGTATGCCCAAATCAGTGTATTCCAACGTGAAATACGGCTACCAACGAGACATTGCGGTAGAAGATGAAGTAACAGCTGTGCTCGATTATGGTAATGGCGCAACCGGGGTGTTCATAACCGCTACACATGATGTACTCGGGACCGACCGTTTTGAAATTCATGGGGATAAGGGCAAAATCATTGTTGATGACAGCAAAACACTCCGTATCAAAAGATTAAAACAGCCCGAATCCGAGATGAGTGCTTCAATGGATATGAGTGATGTGATGAAAATTTTTTCAGGCGGGCAGCAAGGTAAGATTTATGATGAAGAAGTCATTGAATTTGAGAGCGTGTGGGGAGCCCAACACATCGCTGTACTTGAGAATTTTGCAGGTAACATTGTTGACGGGGAACCACTTCTTGCGCCAGGAAGTGACGGTATCTTTGGTGTTGAACTCGCCAATGCCATTCATTTATCCAGTTGGCTTGGTAAAGAAGTGACATTGCCCCTTGATGCTGATGAATTCTATGAAGAACTGCAAAAACAAGTAAAAAACGAACAGAAGGTAAGTCGTTAAAATGGCCGATCTCTGATAAAAGAGTTGGAGGACAACACTATGATTAATGTCGCAATCATTGGTATGGGCGATATTTCTGCCATCCATTTGCACGCCATTGAAGAACATCAAGACGCCAACCTTGTCGCACTATGTGATCAAGATGAGCGTCTAAGCAACGCTTATCCACGTTACTCATTTTATACAAATTTTACCGAGATGCTTGATAATGAGGCGATTGATGTGGTGCATGTATGCTTGCCTCACCATGAACACGAACCTGTGACCACTGCTTGTATGGCAAGAGGGGTGCACGTACTACAAGAAAAACCACTCGCGCGAAATCATCATGAGGGTCATCTCCTCATGGCGGCTGCAGACACGTACCCAGACGTAAAGCTTGCCATTTGTTTTCAGAATCGATTCAATCGTACCTTTACGAGGCTACAAGAACTCCTTAGAAATGCACAATATGGTGCCCTCTTAGGTATTAAAGGAATCGTTGCCTGGCATCGACCAAGGTCTTATTACGAGACCAAGCCGTGGAGAAGTACGCTTGCACAAGCAGGAGGTGGGGTGATGATTAATCAAGCCATACATACCCTCGATCTCATGCAACTCATAGGTGGGCCGATCTCAAGTTTAACTGGGACCGCCAACCGCTTGCTTGGATATGGCTATGACATCGAAGATACAGCCAATGCGCACATCAAATTTAAAAATGGTGCAACGGGATTGTTTTTTGCAACGAACGCAAATGCTTCGAATTCATCAGTTGAACTAGAGGTGAACTTAGAACGTGCCACGTTTACCATTAAAGATGGTACATTGTCGAGAGTTATTGAGCACGGGGACCGAGAATTTCTCACCAAAGATGAATTAGCATCAGGGTCAAAGTTTTATTACGGTACCGGTCACCGTAACCTTATCCATGACTTCTATGCGTGCATAGTAACGAACCGCAGTGATTATGTTCATGCACGTGATGCACAGATTTCATTAAAGATGATCGATGCCATTTGGCGATCATCGAAAGAAAAGAAAGCCATACTCTGGGAGGAGTTAGACAGATGAATGCAACTGTAGGTGTTCAAATGATGATGTTAAAAGAGAAAGTAAGCGAAATTGGGGTCTTTGAAACAATGAAACGATTACATGACCTTGGCTTTTCATCGGTCGAAGTCTCACAAATTCCAATGGCAAAAGAAAACGTAATGGAACTTCGACGCGCAAGCAAGGAGTTTTCCATCGATATTTCTGCTCTTTCCGCACCACTTGAGCCAATGTTTCCAGGGGCAGACGCAGAAACACTTCGGGACAATTTCAATAAAATCGTGCAAGATTGTAAAACCTTAGAAGCTTCTTACATTCGTATTGGTATGCTTCCATTCTCCATTATGGGGAGTAAAGATGAGATTTTAGGCTTTATTGACCGTGCTGAAGCAATGGCAAATCGACTGAAGGAACACAATATAAAACTGTACTATCATACCCATCATATTGAATTTCAAAAATATGACGGTGAGTATCTGCTGGATTTAATGAAGAACAACACTCAGACACTAGGTTTTGAACTCGATGTACATTGGATTCAACGTGCAGGTCTGAACCCAGTAAACGTCATTGAGCAGTATAAAGGACGCATTGACCTTTTACACCTTAAAGATTATCGCATTGCACCACTCCAAGTAACGAAAGATGATCTTCAAGACATGTCCCAATTTTTCAGCAAATTCACGAATCTCATTGAATTTGCTGAAATAGGAGCAGGCAATCTAAACATTGGATCTATGATAGATGCTGGGCTGAACTACGGCACGGTTCGTTTCTTTATTGAACAGGATGACACGTATGGTGCTGATCCTTTCGATTGCTTAGAAAGATCAATGCGGGCCATCAAAACACTTGGCTACTCACACTTACTTTAATCTAGAAACGAGGGGATACGATTGAGTTCAGACGGAATGAATTATGCGCCAAAAGGAAAACCCAATCCTGTTGTTAATGAAAACGAATTTATCTTTGCCGCTACGGCACTTGACCACGGTCATATTAATGGCATGTGTAACGGTTTAGTAGAGGCTGGCGCAACACTGCGATGGGTATATGATCCCGATAAAGAAAAAATTGAAGCGTTTCTTGAAAATTTTCCAGAAACAAACGTTGCCTCATCTTTAGAAGAGATTTTAAAAGACTCTGACGTTCAGCTCGTAGCTGCTGCTGCCATTCCTTCTTACAGGAGCGCACTCGGTCACACCGTTATGCGTGCGGGAAAGGATTACTTTACTGATAAGACGCCCTTTACGACGCTTGATCAATTAGTGGAGACGAAGCGTGTTGTTCTTGAAACGAACCAAAAATACATGGTGTATTTTAGCGAACGCCTTCATGTCGAAAGCGCCGTGTTCGCTGGTGATTTGATTAAGAAAGGTGTCATCGGTGATGTAATCCAAGTAACGGGCTTTGGGCCACATCGATTAAATGCATCTAGCCGTCCCGATTGGTTTTTTAAAAAAGCAACATATGGGGGCATTTTGTGCGATATTGGCAGCCATCAAATTGAACAATTCCTAACATTCGCTTCTTGCTACGATGCCACTATTGTTCATAGTAAAGTCGGCAATTTCAATAACCCAAACACACCTGAGTTAGAAGATTATGGGGATGCGACATTAATTGGCAATAACGGCGCGTCCCATTTCTTCAAAGTCGACTGGTTTACACCAGATGGGCTTAGTACGTGGGGTGATGGTCGAACGTTTATTACTGGCACAGAAGGCACAATTGAACTTCGAAAATATGTTGATGTTGCAAGAGACACGTCTGGGGATCATTTGTACCTCGTCACAAAAGATAAAGAGATACACTACGAACTATCTGGTCAAGTCGGTTATCCTTTTTTTGGCGAACTTATTAAAGACTGCCTAAACCGCACCGAAAATGCTATGACGCAAGAGCATGTGTTTAAAGCAGCAGAACTTTGCCTCATCGCACAAGATCAAGCCATTACTATTCATCGTGAAGGAGACAATTATGGGCAATAGCGAACTTGCAAGTATAGAGCACTGCGGAATTGTTGCAGTCGTTCGCGCGGACGAAAAAACCAAAGCTATACAAATAGCTAAATCTTGTATCAAAGGCGGCATTCATGCCATAGAAGTGACCTTTACGATAAAAGGGGCAACACAAGTGATTGAGGCGCTTGCTGAAACGTATCAGCATCAAGCGGACATACACATTGGTGCGGGCTCTGTATTAGATGCTATTACAGCACGTATTGCAATCTTAGCCGGAGCAACGTTTATTGTGAGCCCTCAATTTAACGAAGAGGTTGCGAAACTATGTAATTTATACACCATACCATACATACCGGGTTGTATGACAATAAAGGAAATGACAACCGCGTTAGAGTGTGGAGTAGAAGCAATTAAATTATTTCCTAGTGACTTGTACCAACCAAGTATGATTAAGGCTGTTAAAGCTCCGCTGCCTCAAGTGAAAATTATCCCAACAGGTGGGATCCATCTCGATAACATTGGCGATTGGCTAAAAAACGGCGCAAGTGCAGTTGGCGTTGGCGGCAAGCTCATTGCACCGGCCGAAGAAGGCAACTATGAAGAAATTACTCGTTTAGCTATCCAATATACTACTAAAGTAAAACAAGTGAGGGGAGAAGGATGACAAAAAAAATACTTACTTTTGGGGAAATCATGTTACGAATGACAACCGAGAAAGGGGTACGACTCTCCGATGCGAGTCATGTACATATGCACTACGGTGGTGCAGAAGCCAACGTGGCCATTTCGTTAGCTCATTTAGGGCATGTGTCTTATTTTGTTAGTAAAGTCCCCAAACACCCGTTAGGTCAAGGTGTGATAAAACATTTAAAAGCCAATCATGTCCAATGTGATCGTCTTTTACACGGAGGGAATCGATTAGGCATGTATTTTTTAGAAAGTGGAACAGCCCAAAGAGATCCTCGTGTTCTTTATGATCGGAAGGGTTCAAGCTTTTCAGAATTGATGTCTGACGAAGTCGATTTTAAAGAGTTATTAAGAGGCATCGATTTGTTTCATGTATCTGGTATTACTCTCGCGCTGTCCCAGAGTTTACGAGACATGACTTATGAGGCAGTTATTCAAGCAAGGAAGTTAGGTATTAAAGTTAGTTTTGATTTTAACTATCGACCCGCACTCTGGTCTCATCAAGATGCAGCTCGTGCTATCCGGCCCATTCTTCCCTATGTCAACATCGCCTTTTTAGGTGAGCTCGATGCCTTGCACATTCTTTCAATGAGCCCACAGACTTCAGAAAACAAAGCAGATCGTCTCTCTTTTTACTATGACGAACTCCAAGAGACCTTTCCGAATATCAGTTATATGGCTTCAACATTCCGTGATGTTCAAACATCATCATGTCACTTCTTACAAGGAAACCTTTTTCATAACGGAACGCTTACGCAATCAGAAATTCATCCCATTACTGAAATTATTGATCGAATTGGCTCTGGCGACGCGTTCTCATCTGGAATTATGCATGGTTTGTTAAAGGGGTTTTCTAATAAAGAAACCGTATCGTTTGCGACGATGAATGCTGTTTTAAAACATACCATTTCAGGTGATTGTAATGTATTCACCGAAGAGGAGATTCGTGCTTTTAGTCATTCCAAGGTGGGGGTTCAACGCTAAGATTTACAAAAAAGTTTGATTACACCATACAATCACCACTAAGAATTTTCATGTATGTCCCTCACATGAGAATTCTTTTTTTCTATAACCTTTCTTAGGCATTCAATTATTGGTCAAAAAGGTTGATACAAAAAGAGAACAAGCGCAGGGTCGTGCGTATCCGATATCACAATCTTGACTTTATGAAATTAAATCTTTAAGTAAATTGTAAAAGAGGTTGCTATGTGTAATTCAAATAAACAAGACGAAAATTTTATATTAGAATTAAATGCTTTAGAACGTATGACAGCTAAGATGCGCCCAATGTCTAAAGACTCTGAGAAGCTTTATATGGTATTTTACTCCAACAAAAAAGTCGACGGGAAAACGGGGGAAAAACGATGTACCGCCTCTATAACTAATCATAAGGGGGAACAATTTGTATTAACGATACGAAACAACGGAACACTTCAAATTGAATGCAAGAATGGGAGCAGGGGGATTTTTTAAAAAAAGCTTGGTTTTGGGAAGATCGATTCGGAAACTATTTCCAAATGAACCAATTAGAAACGGAAATTCTTTGGGTTGCATTCGAAAACATCCCACCAAAGATGCTCTAATCCACCTTCTTAACATGAATGAAACTGCAAATGAGGATTATAGTATCAGTTCAATTGCTTTTAAAGAGCAACAGTGCTAGGTTATGTGCTTCAACAGGTAAGGAAAATCGAGAAGTATTAATTGAAAATATGGGATTGAATCACAAAAGAGAAAAAATGCTGTCCTCTATCGTAATTCGTATGTATATTATGGTTCAGAACTGTTGTAAAGAAATTGCGGGTAAAAAAATAAAGTTGCTTTCAAATAGATAATTTTACCAATTTAGGCACTAGGGTATGGTATGGGGAATTTCTTACTAGAGGGTGGTTGTATGAAACAATGGGTCTATGTCTTGATATCAGGAATAGCAGTAGCAGCAGGTTTCGTTGCGCTCGATTTAATTTTCTTAGAGAACCCACAAATCACCGTACAAAGAGTGATTTCCTCATTTCTTGGTGGTGCTGTGTTCATGCTTATTTATTACAATTTTGTGCTTAAACGAAAAGAAAAGCGAAGTGGCCTGTAATGACAACTGAGGCTACATGAATCAGCCACAGCTTCCTCAAAGGAAAATAAAGAGCAACAGCGAAGACGTTACTCTTTATTAAAGGAAAAGTTTTTAATAGATAACCTGAATATCTTTTTTTCGAACTTTGTTTAAAAACTCATCATTTGAAAAGGAATCAGACTTAATCCCTTCCGTTAGTATGCTCCGCTCGTACACTTTATACATCACTTTACGTTCAGGTTGTCTAAAATGTTGAAATAACGTTGAATAGTTCGTATCGTCAATACGCTTCTCCAAAATGTCTGAAGAGAGCAACGTATCGGTGCTAAAGATGGAAACGTCTCGCTTTACGTTTTCCGCAATTTGTTCTCTTATCGCACTCTGCCGTAAATAGCAATTATCAACAATATCATAGACGTCTTTATCTATACTGATGAAACGATGTTTTTTATTTGGATAGGCCAGTAAGAGCAAGTTTGACAAAAATAGCAAGGAGAACTCTCCTTTATTCTTCTCACGGCTGCCTATAAAATACTGATTATAGCTACGGTGTAAATCTGTATAATCTTTGCATTGTTCGATTCTCTGTTTGAGAGAGGGAAGTAATTGAAAAGCCTTCTTTGCAGCATGAACCATTAAACTGAATGCCTTGTGCTGATTTGTAATAACCGAAGAGAAGAAAGAGAAAAAATCTTCTTCAGCGATCACCGCAATAGAATCGAATTTATCTAAATAAATTTGGTACCTTAAATTGAACTTATCATCCATATTCAATTCGTTATAAATGGTCTCTGTCATGAAAACGACTGACGTCAGATTGTACGTATCTAAAATGAAATGGTCTGTGGCATGATAGCCATTCTCGTGTCTCGCAATTGCTCCTGTATCGTATAAAAGGATGTGCTCGTTTTCCGCTCTTAATAGGGCATGAATCGCGTCAAGGTCTGTAACGATATTGCTGTCAGAACTAATTTGCATGATTTCCTCCCGCTAGGGTAGCAAAATATGCATACACATCATTGAATACGGACTGGTTATCTTCATGAGCGATGTCTGGGAGCATGTCTTTGTTAGACGCCATTAATTTTTCAACCTGAGTAAAATCTACCGTTAGGCTTTTTTCGACCGGCATGCTATCAAATCCTAATAGAGAGAACGCCTTTATATAGTTATGCTTTGTATCAAAATTGTTAAACAAGTCATCCATTGAGATTAAGGTTAGTTCATATAAGCGTATTAAGACCGCTTTGTAAGGGGATGAGAAATTTTTCATCGTATGAAAGACTTTCGTCAGCAATTCATCTTCATTTAAGCTGTTAAAGAAGTTGATCGTAGCAGTTTCTTCCATCAGCATGAGTGACGCGAAATAATCGGCACTACGTTCTACAAGATCCCTATCTAAATCTGCTTCAATTAAGTGTGTGGTGCTTTCCTGGTTAAGCTGATTGGTTGAGAGGATATGATATAACTCATGAAATAAAGTGAAGTTCTGATAAACCCGAGGTTGCCGAGTATTAATAAAACAGATGTGCGTATTGTTTATCTGGAAACGAATAAACCCACCTAACGATTCATCGTTGATGGGTGCTTGTAGCAAATAATGATTATCTTTCATCCACTTTTTAGCCCCTTCAATCGATGACCATCCTCTAGGCTGTAGTTGCTGGCGGTATTCCAAAACATGTTGTTGGACCTCGTCATGAATTTCCTTGTTTTTCTCCAAAATGAGGTGCAGCTCGTCTGAAGTTAATCCAGGCATCATAAAACCTCCTTATTACCGGCTATAGTTTTTAATGATCTCACAAACTACGTTTAATTTACCTAAAGCTTCTTTGCCTTCTTCGCTTAACTCTTTACCAGAAGAGAAGGCGATCACTTCTTTATCTCGCTCAACGGTAGGCATGTACTGAAAATCTTCTTCTATAAAGAAAGTCCGCTTTCGTCCCATGACCTCTGCAAAATCAATGGCAAATTGTGATACGCTCTTAGATTGAGAATCCTTGAGGCGGTTATAGATCGTTGTGCTCTTTTTATTCATTAAGTTAGCGATATGCTCCACTTTAAAGCCTTCTTTATCAATAAACGTATTAATACGGTCGAGTATGGTCTCGTTATTTAATGTCATGTAAACCCCTCCTTTACGTTCATTATACAATAAGTGTAACCATTTTATATTAAAATTATAAATAATAGTCAAATTTTCGATATACCTTCTATAATTAACGTCTAACCCAATATTTTTTATAGAAAAAATGTAATTTTGTGATGAACGGAAAGGTTTTCTGTGCTTGTAATTAAGAATATTGATTTATCAATTAACAAGAGGCACATAGTATGGTCATAATGTGCGGTAAAGAACTTATGTTATGATTAATAAAAATTAATCTGCAAGGTTGTGTTTGTATGACCATAAAAAATTCGAGACTCTTGTTACAAGTTATAATTCTTTTTGTATCTTATTTCCTCTTATTTTTTCTAGGCACGGTATTTAACACCGATCATTTAGTAGCTTTTTCTTTCAATAGTGGAACTTTCACCATAAATTTCTTAGGTGCTGTGCTATTGTTAGCTACTTCTAATCTTATTTACTATTTCATATTAAAAACTAAACAGAGGTTTAATCAATAAAGTTGTGCTTAGTCATACGCTTTTTTATTTACCGCTCAGTTTATGGATATAGTTAGTTCTGTATGAAAAATCACTGTTATTTATAAGGAGGTTGTTATGCACAGTTTTATTGAAGTGTTTTCACACCTTAATAAAACCATCTATAATTCGATGGGAATAGTGACTCATCAGTCGCATGAAGAGGAACAAAACGCAAGTTATGGCGCCGGTTTATTCTCGATCTCATCGACTATAATACGTTTTAGGATAGCCAAAAAAACACCAAAGAAACAGAGGCAATTTGTAGCGATATGGGAAAAAGCTAAATGGGAAAACAATAAACCATATTCATACGGAGGTGCCCCTCATTTCTTGATTGTTACTGTATTTAATACCTCCAACGAGGTTGGTCAATTTATCTTCCCGAAAGATGTCTTACTTGAGAAGCGTATTCTAGAAAGTGAAAACACTAAGTTAAAATGGGGATAAGGGTTTAACCAACGTGGGAGAAAGCTCTTTACCCTATAGCTAAAAGAAATTAGAACTGGCAAAGTGCCTACTTTGTAACTCTCGGGCCGAAGCAAGGAGTACGTTCATGGAAACAGACAGCAGGATGTATGATTGTCATATTTTTAACTAAGAGATGATATAATTGGTTATGTTTACCAATCCCATACCCAGGGAATGGAAATAAGGAATTTATCAGAAGGGGTGTTAAGATGAGACAATTTAAATACGTCATGATTTCAGGAATTATCGTGTGTATTGGGTTTATAACTTTAGACTTACTTTTTACTTCCGACCCACAAATTGCATTACCCAGAGTGTTAGGTTCATTTATTACCGGAGCCGTTTTTATGCTCATTTACTATAACTTTGTTATTAAAAAGAGAGAAGCTTAAAAAAACCGTTAAACTAACAGAACTCTAGCGATATGCTAAAGTTCTTTTTTATTTTAGGAATTTTTTAAATAAACCTAATCATTTATAAAAACCTAATTAAATAGGACATTGGGCGCATTATATGTGTGAAAAAATGAATTAATTTAAATAAAGTTGAAATTTATATGTTTATATTTAGGTTTACTGGGAACATAAGGGGTGTAAGACAATATTAGGAAAGAAGGAGATAACATGGAAGTAAAGAACAAGTCTTTAAGAGTAATCTTCACAATGTTTATGGCTGCTATTTTTGCAATCGGAGCTGTATTCGGGACGGGAACAGTGGCTTCAGCATCAGAACCAACTGAAGAGGAAGTACAAGAGTATGCTCAGGAATTCGAAGTTGAAATTCAACCATATGGTCCAATTTCAACGGCTGTAGGCTTCTTAACAGGTCTTGGATTAGGTTGGTTAGCTGAAAACTTACTTGACCAAGGTACAGATGTATTCTGTGACAATTATTACGACTCAAATGCAGCGGCAGCTTGGGCTTGTGACTGGATACTAGGGTATGATGGTTAATACTTACTCTTCTGGTCTCAAGCTTTCATAACAGTACTTATTTCGTTTAATCAAATGAAGTGGACGAGCTATAAAATTCTAGGAGGTTTTCTAATGGGAGAAAATGCAAAAAAACATTCATTTAAGGCACTTTTTACTTTATTAATGGTAGCAGTATTTACAATTGGGTCGGTGTTTGGTACAAGCGCATTTGCGTCAGCATCAGAACCAACTGAAGAGGAAGTACAAGAATATGCTCAGGAATTCGAAGGTGAAATTCAACCATATGGTCCAATTTCAACAGCTGTAGGCTTCTTAACAGGTCTTGGATTAGGTTGGTTAGCTGAAAACTTACTTGACCAAGGTACAGATGTATTCTGTGACAATTATTACGACTCAAATGCAGCGGCAGCTTGGGCTTGTGACTGGATACTAGGGTATGATGGTTAATACTTGATAGTAGATGGAGTAACCGCAAAGGTTACTCTTTTTATCTTATTCATTTCGAGTTGATAGGGGACCAGGATAACTTACCTATCATTATGTATTGATGGAATGGAGATTTCCTTTCGTTACATGTGATATGTCAGCAAGCTCAATGCAACTTAGAATATGAGAGAAAAGTGGGATATGAGAGAGCTAATTTATATACTCTTTCATGTACATAGATAAAATGGTAAACGAATAGAAAAGAATATTAGCGATGCCGGTGGGTGAATGACACGAAATGAAGGGGTCTATAATCTAGTAAAATAGAAGAGGGAAGGGATATGTAATAGGGAACATAAGGAGTGATTAATTTAAAATCTAATATTTTTTAAACTGTTTTCTATGAAATAAAACTGTATTCGGATATTCATTATACCTACTGAACATTAAGGACGTACATAGCGACTATTATAAGTACAGTCATTTCTAAAATAATTTTTAAAAAATTAGCCGTTCATTTTTCATGTTCTCTCATCTCAAAAGTCTTCTCTCCTCTTTTTAGTACTTAGACTAATTAAAAGAAAGGCACTTAGAGATTTCGCAGTAGAAAAATGTTAAAAGATAAAGATCTTGCATAAAGGATTGGACATTACAATGATAAGAAACATACCCGCTTTCACTAATTATTTTGATCTTATCCGTCTGGTGAGGGTGCGAATAAAAGCCCCGTCATCGGAGACACGTTTAAGGTTTTTGAAAAGGAGTATGAGGATTCGCGAATTCAAGAGGATGACTACCGAAGTTTCACTGCATATTTTGACAGTAACAACCTCGCTGTAAGGATTGACGCAGGTATGGTAGAAGGGGTCTCGTCAACTTATTGGATTAGTGGCAAACTTAATAACACTGAATTAATCAGTGAGGCTCTTGATGAGGTTGATCGACTTTATATCCCATCAAATTACAGTTTTTGGGGACAGTCATGCAACCAACAAATTCAAAAATGAGCTTACGGAATTTTTTAACGAGAGATTAGGTTTTTATTTTGTAAATGAAACGGATGAGTATAGCTACGGCATTCGAGTCGATTTGATTGCTAATGCAGATGATGGCAGTCTTTCTCAAAATGTTACAGTTCAAGATGAGATAGGAACCATTAACGAGAATACGTATGATAGTGAGTTGAAAGTGAATGAAGAAATAAATGTCGGGGACCTTTATAGATTGAATTCCAGGGCAAGATTCTGGTTGCGCAATCTGCTGAGCCCGTCTCCACTGCTCCAAGCTATATCGCCTTGTTTATTAGCAGCTACATCTATTATTCTTAATTTATCGTTAACAGAAAAATCATTTACTTTCATTATGTTTTTATCCTCTCTTAGAAAGAAAAACATATAACTGCAAGTAAGGTGCTAATTGTTAAATTTTATCTTGGAGTTATTTTTTCCTGTTAGGTATCCCGAGTAGAATGAAGCTCATCACAATAATTATATAAAAAATTACTTATAACACTCCTTCACAAAGCCCATTTCCAATAGATTTCTTTAACTTATTGTTTGACCCATTTTCTTAATAAAATCGAATGCGTAAGCATTTTTATATGACGAGGTTAAAAATTCTTCATTTAGTGTTTGGTAAGTAATTGTTACTTTTTTAACAAAAAATATGGTAAGTGAAATTATTTATTTGTTGTTTCGAATGTTATTAAGTTATGGCGAACATTTTTAGTATATAGAGAGAAAAACGAGCAACAAAAGAGAAACGCTAAATAGCGTTACAGATAAAAAGAAGAGGGGGATGTTCTTACAGGTATTTTGTTTATTCTTGGCTATCCAATTAACACTCTTAACAGCACACAAATAAGTAAAAATACTCAAAAACTGTTAAACTTACGTTAATGTTCAAACGTATTCAAATAAAGTAAGAAAGGGTTGAAGAATGATGGGGTTTCGATTTAGGAAAAGTGTAAAGATAGCACCGGGTGTCCGGTTAAATGTAGGGAAGAAGTCAGTAGGCGTAAGTATGGGTGGAAAAGGATTTAGACATTCGATAAATAGTAGCGGAAGAAGAACCACAACTGTTGGGGTACCTGGTACCGGCCTATCTTATTCACACGCCCATTCATCGGGTAAAAAATCAAGGAATAAAACTCCTTCCACAAGTACAGGGATTACTAGTGGGGTAGGGAATCAGCTATCACAGTCAGACTATGACTACACGAATAGCCCTTCCTATATAGTTGATCAATACGAAAAACAAATAACGGCCCTATCTCAGTGGCATCGAATTCTTATTACACCAATAGATTGGGAAGCTAAATCAAAGCAAGATCCTCCTTTTCAAATCGGTGAAATGGGTCAGAATGAAGCAGCTGCAAGTCAAACATTAAATGCGTACAAGCCTTCTTTTTTTGAGAAATTATTCAAGAAGGATTTGCATAGAGTAAAACATTTACAAGAGCAGGTTAATAAGGGAATGATGAAGGATAAACAAGAGTATGATCGATGGGCAGAAAATGTACAGCAAGCACAAACATATGTGAATCCAAGTCCTCACTTATACATAGAACTCCTAAGACAATCGGGATTTTTTAAAATAGAAAATGAGTTGGGGATTCAGATTAGACCTCAAATAAAAGAAGATGAAATAACGATAGAATTGGTCATGAATGATGCCCTTATACCTAATGAAGTAGTTAGTTTAACAAAGACTGGGCGCTTGTCGACGAAAGCACAAACAAAAACAAATTATTATGGTTTGTATCAACAATTTATTTGTTCAATGATATTAAAACTCATTAAAGATTGTTTCTCCATTTTGCCTGCTGTTAATAAAATCTCTTCACATGTAATTGAAGAAAAAATAGACCCAATAGATGGTCATCAAAAAATATTTCAATTAATAGAAATCAAGAGCACAAAAGAACAAGTTGAGAAGCTTAATTTTGAGATGTTAGAGCCAGTTGCAGCTATTGAGGGGTTTGAGCCAAAATGGAAATTTCTAAAAACAAAAGGTTTTCAACCGCTTGGGGTTAATTAGGTAGAGTACAAATATTTTAAAATAGGCGTCGAGATTGAATGCAATTAATTATATATCTTTAAAAGAAAACCTACATCCCAACAAATAGGGTTTAATCAATCGTTTAATTAGAAACTTCACAAGTTCATGCCTTAGTTTCTTATACATCTATAACAGTCTGCTGTTAATCATCATACAATAAAAAAATTACTTATGATTTAAGACAAAGTAGTCACTAATTGGAAAAGGCAACCATTCCTCTCTATAAAGAAATTGGTTGCCTTTTTTGTTTATAGCAGATGTTTAGCACTGTCTAGATTTAACCAATTCACTTCATCTGGTGTTAACGACACACTAGCCCCTTTTGCACACGAAAGCATCTCTTCATTGTTCTGAGGCCCAATAATTGCTGCTGTTGGAAATGCTTGATTAAGAACATACGCAAGGGCAATCTCTATTGTGGTTACATTCTTCTGGCGGGCTAATGCCGTCGCGCGATCAAATCGTTCCCAATTTTGATCATTATAAAAAACGCGGACCAAGTCTTCATTTGAACGATCCTGACGATCAAAACGTCCTGTAAAGAAACCTCTTGCTTGAGAAGACCAAGAGAGGACCGGAATCTCTGTGCGTTGATGCCAGTTAATGGCATCAACATCCAAGCTGATACAACCGGGCCAGTACGCTTCCTTCGCCTTAGCTAGGCTTAAGTTAGGACTCGAAAACGAGAACCCACGGAGTCCATGTTTTGCTGCGTATTCGTTTGCTTCTTCAAGACGAGAGGTTCCCCAGTTTGACCCACCAAACGTTGATATGTAACCGTCTTCCACAAATTGATTTAACCACTCTAAAATTCTTCCAACAGGAACAGTAGGGTCATCCCGATGGAGAGCATATAATTCCACATGTTCTGTTTTAAGCCGGTCAAGGCTTGTGTTCAACTGTTCCTGTAAATCCGATTTATTGATCGTATGACCGCTTTCATTGGGATGCCCCCCTTTCGTCCAGATGTTCACACGCTCCCGATTACCAGCATCTAACCAATTCCCAATGGCTTCTTCACTTAAACCGCCGCTATAAATGAAGGCAGTATCAATGGTATTTCCGCCGATCTTCAAGTAATTCTCAATCATTTCGGTTGCCACTTCTTGATGGACAGGCGTAAAGTAATCTGAGCCCATCACAAGTGAAGAGACCGGTTTGGCCAACCCTTCTATTTGTATGGATTTTAATGTAGTCATAAAAGCACCATCCTTTTTCTATTTTCATGAGACGCCAGCGCACGATCGAGTAAGCGCATATTGGCGAGAGAATCTTTCACCCCAGCTGAAAGGGACTTCTCTCCCCATAACACTTCTGCAAAATAATCGGCCTGTTTCGCATAATGATTCCAATCCTCGACATCCACCTGTTGTTCGTCTCCATTTTGAAAAAGTCGATAGCCTTCACTACCACCTGTAAAGGGATTCGGTATCGTAATCCGACCTGTAGAACCAAGTATTTCCGCATCATTGCGGTAAGCAGCCCACATGCCACAATCAAAAATCAGAAACTTCCCGTTCTGAAATTCAACAAGACCTGCAGCTGTCATGTCAACCTCATCGTGAGAGGCTGGAGAATAGGAATGTACCGTAATGGCTTCTGGCTCTTCATCAAAGATCATACGAGCTAGGCTTAATGGATATACACCAATGTCATATAAACTCCCACCACCATACGCTTTTTTCATACGGAAATTTTCTAAAGCCTCTGAATTATTGAATGAAAACGAGCTACGAATACCGCGTAGTTCACCAATGGCTCCGTTTTCAATCGCTTCTTTAATATGGGCATAACGTGTCTGATGGCGATACATAAAAGCTTCAAGTAAGAATACACCTTGCTCGTCACAAACTCGTTTCATTTCTTCCAATTCACTTTGATTCAACGCGATTGGCTTTTCACATAAGACATGTTTCTTCGCTCTCGCTGCCCGAATAACCCACTCTTTATGAAGGTGGTTTGGCAATGGGATGTACACCGCTTCAATTGAAGGGTCAGCAAGCAGTTCATCATAGGATCCATATGCTCTTGGAATGGAAAATTCTTTTGCAAATGCCTCAGCTTTCTCTAAGTTCCGACTCGCGACCGCTTGGATAGACCCTGTTTTTGATTCAATGATTCCTGGAACCATTGATTGCCTCGCGATGGTAGCGGTTCCAAGAATGCCCCACGTTAATTGTTTAGCCATCATCCATCATCTCCTTAACATAAGCTATTCATTCATTATGTAATCAAATTAGAAACCGGTTTCAATTAAACGTATACGGAGATTCCTTTTTTGTCAATGCTTATTTCCCTTCCAGAGAGAAGAATAGCGGAACATGCGTATTAATCATGCTGCCATTCTTCACAGGAGTGACGTACCGTCACATAGGTAGGGATGACCGATTCTTTGACTTGATCTTCTGAATGAATTAAGCCTACAAGCGTTTCAATTGTTTTCTTCGCTAATTTCCTGTAGTTGTGATTGACAGAGGTGACACCAGGAGGGAAGTGCTCCGCTAAATACGTATCATCAAAACCTGTGACGGAAATATCCCCGGGAACTTTTAACCCAAATTTCTTAAACATTTTCATTGCCCCAATCGCAACAAAATCATTGATACATAAGACCGCTGTTGGTCGTTCATCAAGATGGATCAGGTGCATAGCATCTCGTTCACCAGCTTCAATACTGTAACCACTGCTATGAATCCACCTCTCCTTGAACGTTAAGCCCTTTTGCTCCATTGTCTCTCGAAAGACACTTACTTTTTCATCCGTTGACGAGACACCCACCTCGCCACCCAACAAACCGATTGTTTGATGACCATGGTTATAGAGTAAATCAATTAAACGCCGAACCCCATTTGCCTCGTCTGTTCGTACTGTATGAGCTTCGACACCTTCCATCTTTCCATTAACCAAAACCATCGGTACGTGCTGCAACGCTTCATTCATCCCATTAACCAACTCTTCTGTAGGGTGCGTCTGGTTGATACGGCCACCTAGGAAGACAATGCCATCCACTTGTCTTGAGATTAAATTTTCCAGGTAGTTTTGCTCAATTGAAAAGCTCTGCATGGAATTACATAATAAACAGGTATATCCTTTTTCCAGGGCCTGGCGCTCTAATTCTTTTACGATCATGGAGTAAAAAGGATGATCAATATCAGGTAAGATGATGCCAAGCATTTTTGATTGTTTTAAATATAAGCTTCGAGCCATGACATTAGGCTTAAAATTATATTTATTAATTAACGCCTGCACCCTTGATTTTGCCGGTTCTCGAACGTTTGTTTTTCCCGTTAGTACTCTAGATACGGTGGCAGGGGAGACATTTGCCTCTTTTGCAATCTGATAAATGGTTACACCGTCTTTCTTCATCATCCCAAATCTCTTCCTTCTCTACATAAGCTAACGTCAATTTCTACCAAAAGTATAGATTTGTTTGCCAATCTAGTCAAAATCATTTTACTTCACGCTTCAAAAAACTGAATAATCGATAGAGTCGAAAATGAATGTTGACAAATGTGTGTTTCTTTTTTAAAGTTAACTGAAACCGGTTTCCGATATAAATTAACACGTTGCATAAAGTACGTATATTCTTTAGAAAGACATTTGTAAGCGATAACAAAGAGTTGACTGAGGGGGCATAACGATGAAAAAAGTATCTTTAAGTGCGTCAGCATTAGTGGCCATGATAACGTTGTCGGCATGTGGAGGTTCGGGGACTAGCGGTAGCGGTGATGAAAATACCTTAACGGCATGGGCTTGGAATATTAACATCCCTGTACTTGAAGAAGCGGCCTCGCAATTTGCGGAAGAGCACCCGGATTTTGAGTTGGAAATTATTGAAGTTGGCACACCTGATGTGTATCAACGAATTACAACCGGGCTCCAGGCAAATGGAGAAGGATTGCCAGATATCATGCTAGTGGAAGACGATCGCGTCCAAGGCTATTTATCTAATTTTTCTGATGCATTCTTGGACATCTCTGAATACGGGTTTGATACTGATCATCACGATAAATTTCCAAGCTTTAAAACAGAGTTACTGACAGTTGATGGTGGCGTCTATGGATTCCCTTTTGATGCCGGTCCTGCTGGAGTGTTTTATCGAACAGATCTGTTTGAAGATGCCGGAATCGATGTTGAACAAATCCATACATGGGACGATTTTATTGAAGCGGGTCATACATTAAGAGACGAACTAGACGTGGCTTTAACCGGTATTGATATTAGTAATGATGATGGCGTCTATCGAATGATGCTCAATCAACAAGGAACGTTTTATTTTGATGAGAACGAAGAAATTAATTTGGCTTCAGACGAATCAATTAGGGCAATGGAGGTCGTTCAACGACTTCACCAAGAGGGGTTAAATGAAAATCTAGTAGGCTGGGATGCCTGGTTAACAGGGTTAGCAAATGGAAACGTCGCAACGGCACCCACAGGGGCATGGTTAACAGGGTCCTTGACGGAGCAGGCTCCTGACTTAGAAGGACAGTGGGGTGTTATGCCACTACCCGCAATGGAAGAAGGCGGAAACCAAGCATCGAACTTAGGTGGCAGTAATTATATGATTTCCGCTGGCACAAATAATCCTGAACTTGCCTACGATTTCATGGAATTCTTTTCAACTACCGATGATGTTCAACTAACCGCAATGGAGAATGGGTTATTTCCATCTTTAAACACGATCTACGAGGATGATGTCTTTACGTCACCGGTTGCTTACTTTGGTGATCAAGCGATTTGGGAATTGTTTGCTGGGATGATGGATGATATTCCTGCCGTCAATTACACCGGGAACTATTCGATCGCTCGTGATGAAACAGAAACAGCGCAATCAGACGCAGCAAATGGCGCCGATGTATCAGATGTAATGACCCGCGCGGAACAACAATTACAGAACCGTATTAATTAAGAATTTATTAAAACTGATGTGTTGAAGCAATTAAACGTAATTGCTTCAACACCTTGACGAAAGAGGGCTGTGACAATGAACCGATCAAAAGCAACCCCCTATATCTTTTTAGCACCAGCTGTTATTCTCTTTTTACTTTTTACTGCCTATCCCATACTCGCTTCGATTGTGCTCAGTTTTCAACGATTTGAGGGGGGCAGTTATGTCTTCACAGGTTTTGATAACTACATACGATTGATTCATGATTCAATCTTTCAAACGGCCTTACTCAATACCTTTATCATCTTTATTCTACAAGTACCCTTTATGCTTTTGCTTTCGATGATTTTGGCGAATGTATTAAATAGCCAACTGCTGCGTTTGAAGGGCTTTTTCCGAGTATCCTTCTTTTTGCCGGCTGTCACATCTTTGGTTGCGTATTCTCTACTTTTTTCTGTCCTCTTACAAGACAATGGGCTCATCAATGAAGTAATAACAACATTCGGCATGTCCGCTATTCCGTGGCTGACGGATGGGACATGGGCAAAGATTTCCATCGTCCTTGCAATGACGTGGCGTTGGACTGGCTACAATATGATCATCTATCTTGCTGCCTTGCAAAACATCCCTCATGAAATGTACGAAGCAGCAAAAATGGATGGGGCAGGACGAATACGCCAGTTTTTCTCTATCACGGTCCCTAGTTTAAAACCAGTGATCCTTTTTACAGGAATCTTATCAACCATTGGAACGCTACAGTTATTTGACGAACCGTTTAACCTTACAAGTGGGGGACCAGCGAACTCCACGATGACGTTAGGTTTGTATATCTATGAGAATGGATTCGAATATTTTGATTTTAATTATGCCAGTGCCGTTGCTTATGTGGTTGTGATGCTTGTTGCGGTCCTTTCCATTCTACAATTTAAATTAACAGGTGATAAATCATGAAGACATTGAATGGACGCAAACACGTAATAGGGAAGATCAGCATGTATGCATTACTTCTTCTTTTTTTGATCATCTCCGTCTTTCCGTTTTATTGGATGTTTATTGGGGCAACGAATCCTTCAGCATCGATGTTTTCCAGTCCTCCTAGCTTTATCCCAGGTACTCATTTTATGGAAAATTTGCGGAACTTGGATGCGAATGTTGGGATATGGCGCGTGTTATTTAACTCGCTTTTTGTGGCAGGCATTTATGTAGTATTGGCATTGGCTATTAGCACAACGGCCGCGTACGCCTTTGCTAAATTCACGTTTCGAGGACGAAATTTTATTTTTACCGTCTTTTTGCTTTCCATGATGATCCCTTATCAAGCGACACTAATCCCTTTGTTTCAGATGATGGCCAATTTTGACTTGCTTAATACGTATTTCGCATTGATTGCGCCTCAACTTTGCTACCCGTTTGCGATCTTCTTAATGAGACAAAACTTTCTCTCCTTTCCAACAGAATTATTGGAATCAGCAAGATTAGATGGGGCAGGGGAATGGCGCATATTTCTTCAAATCGTATTACCATCTATGAAGCCTGCACTAGCAGCAACATCAATCTTCTTGTTTATGTTCCAGTGGAACAACTTTATGTGGCCACTCATTGCCATCCGAACACCGGACATGTATACATTCCCAGTAGCCTTGTCAACGCTTAGTGGAGTTTCCTATACAGACTATGGTCAAGTCATGATGGGCATCACCATTGCTACTGTACCCATTCTTATTTTCTTCCTAGCGATGCAAAAACATTTCATCTCAGGAATGTTAGGAAGTGCATTAAAGTAACTTTCATCAGCCATTGCTAAAAAAGAGTAACGATAAAAAAATCGTTATTCTCTTTTTTTTGCCTATTCCTATCTTCTTTTCTACCTATTTTTAACGAATTTTTTGATCCATCAGTTAATAACACCTATTGTTTTTTTCACAAATGCTAGATGACAGATAATCTAAAAATCATCTTAAATTAAAGATATTTAACAAGTTTTATAGAGATGAATTACCACTCCCATGACAACCTCATCTAATACTAAATATTTCATATTTATTAATATCACCTACATTTTTACCAAATATATCTAGACACAGATAACTACACTATGAATATCATATTCATTACCTCGCAACACTCGCTTTCCTACATAACCATAAAATCTGAAAGGCTGTTATGTATGAAAAGAATAAACTGCAAGAATAATGCTATCTCACAATTTAAGCGAACCGATACTAATGGAGGTGCGTTCTATAACACTTATTGTAAAATGGGGGTTCCATCTTTAACAGGCCCTACTGGACCTACTGGAGTAACAGGAATCGGTTTTGAAAACGGTATTCTAAAATTCAACCGAGCTTTTTCACATCTTTATCCATACGGACAGATGATTATCTATGATGGTAGCACATATTTTGTAAATAACGCCCCTCCTAGTGGTAAGCCTAATGTATCACCTGATTATACTTTGGTAGCGGCAAGGGGGGCTACGGGCAGTACTGGACCTACTGGCTCTACTGGGAGTACTGGGGTTACTGGGAGTACCGGATCATCTGGTCCTACCGGTAGCTCTGGCTCTACTGGAGTCACTGGACCTACTGGTTTATCAGGAATCACTGGCGCAACAGGGCTGACCGGGGTTACTGGTACTACCGGTGTTACTGGAGCCACTGGTGCAACAGGCTCTACTGGTCTAACAGGGGTTACTGGACCTACAGGGGCTACTGGTTTAAATGGAATTACTGGCTTAACAGGACCGACTGGTCCTACAGGGGTCAATGGGATTCCTGGTTCGACAGGCCCCGCTGGAAGTACTGGTCCTACTGGTATCACCGGGATTACTGGGCCGATTGGAATCACGGGGGCAACAGGCGTAATTGGTTTAACAGGTCCTACGGGTACCACCGGAATTACCGGAAACACTGGCTCTACTGGAAGTACTGGAGCGACTGGACCGACTGGTAGCGCTGGCGTTACGGGAGTGACCGGAGCATCTGGTCCTACCGGAAGTACTGGCTCAACGGGTTTCATAGGACCCACTGGTGTTACAGGGACTACCGGAGTTACTGGCAGCACTGGCATTACAGGCAGTATTGGAAACACAGGCGTTACTGGATCCACTGGTCTTATTGGAGCGACTGGACTGACCGGAGTTACAGGCCCTACTGGAGTAACCGGTATTACTGGTTCGACAGGATCTACTGGTCTAACAGGGGTTACTGGACCTACAGGGGCTACTGGTTTAAATGGAATTACTGGCTTAACAGGTCCGACTGGCCCTACAGGGGTCAATGGGATTTCTGGTTCGACAGGCCCCACTGGAAGTACTGGTCCTACTGGTATCACCGGGATTACTGGGCCGATTGGAATCACGGGGGCAACAGGCGTAATTGGTTTAACAGGTCCTACGGGTACCACCGGAATTACTGGAAACACTGGCTCTACTGGAAGTACTGGAGCGACTGGACCGACTGGGGGTACCGGGCCCGCTGGCATTTCTGGAGCCACTGGGAACACGGGCGTTACTGGACCTATCGGAATAACGGGGGCAACAGGGGTTACTGGGCCATTAGGACCTTCAGGACTCACCGGGGTCACAGGGTTTACTGGCAGTACTGGTCCTACTGGTTTAACAGGAGTTACTGGAGCGACTGGTTCCATCGGAAACACTGGTCCTATCGGGGCGACTGGTAGAGCTGGCATTACAGGAAGTACTGGAGCCACCGGAGTTACTGGAAACACCGGCGCGACAGGGAGCACAGGAATTACTGGTTCGACAGGTCTCGCTGGAATTACCGGTTCCACTGGTTCTATCGGTTTAACAGGAACTACTGGGGTTACGGGCGCTACTGGGATCTCCGGTTCCACTGGTCCTACTGGGATTACTGGCTTAACAGGTCCGACTGGCGTTACCGGAGCGGCTGGGATCACCGGTTTCACTGGACCTACCGGAAACACTGGCTCAACGGGTTCTACTGGAGCCACTGGAAGCACGGGAGCGACTGGTTTGACAGGAACTACTGGACCTTCCGGTATTACTGGAACTATTGGTGTTACGGGTTCGACGGGGGCTACCGGCATTACTGGTCCTATCGGTATCACGGGTGCAACAGGGATTACTGGGCCACTAGGACCTTCAGGACTCACCGGGATCACGGGCATTACTGGTCCTACAGGGGCTGCAGGTTTAAATGGAAGTACTGGTGTAACCGGGATTTCTGGCGTTACTGGAGTTACAGGTTCCACTGGAATCACTGGCGTTACGGGAGTGACCGGAGCATCTGGTCCTACCGGAAGTACTGGCTCAACGGGTTTTATAGGAGCCACTGGTGTTACAGGGACTACCGGAGTTACTGGCAGCACGGGCATTACAGGCAGTATTGGAGACACAGGCGTTACTGGATCCACTGGTCCTATTGGTGCGACTGGACTGAACGGAGTTACAGGTCCTACCGGGGCTACAGGAGTTAATGGAAGTACTGGTCCTATTGGAGCGACTGGTTCCACAGGGGCAACCGGGGTTACTGGCATGACTGGCCCTACAGGAGCGTCAGGTTTAAACGGAACTACTGGCTTAACTGGAACTACAGGACCTGCCGGGGTTACGGGTACCACCGGGCTTACCGGAAACACTGGCTCTACTGGAATTACCGGCGCGACAGGGGGCACAGGTTCTACTGGTTCAACGGGTTCTACTGGAGCCACTGGAATTACTGGTCCTACTGGAAACACTGGGACTACTGGTTTAACAGGAATCACGGGAGTTACAGGTCCTACCGGAGTGACTGGAAACACCGGTCCTATTGGAGCTACCGGTTCGACAGGACTGACCGGGGTTACAGGTTCTACTGGGATCTCCGGAGCTACTGGGGTCACAGGTATTACTGGTTCGACAGGTCCCGCTGGCATTACCGGGAGCACTGGTGTTACCGGCGCGACCGGATCCACTGGTCCTATCGGTTTAACAGGAACTACTGGGGTTACTGGAGTGACTGGAGTAACAGGACCTACAGGGGCGACTGGTATTACAGGAAGTACTGGACCAACCGGGGTTACAGGTCCTACCGGGCTTACCGGAAGTACTGGGATTACTGGAGCTACTGGGATTACTGGTCCTACAGGTTTAAATGGAATTACTGGCTTAACAGGACCAATTGGCGTTACCGGAGTCACGGGAGTGACTGGGGCTACAGGCCCTACTGGAATTACTGGGCCGACTGGAGTCACTGGCGTTACTGGACCCATTGGAAACACTGGTCCTATCGGGAATACTGGAACTACTGGCTTAACAGGAACTACTGGAACTGCCGGGGTTACGGGTACCACCGGGCTTACCGGAAACACTGGCTCTACTGGAATTACCGGCGCGACCGGATCCACTGGGCCTACTGGTTTAACAGGAACTACTGGGGTTACTGGAGCTACAGGTTCAAATGGAATTACTGGTTCAACAGGGCTGACCGGGCTGACCGGCATCACTGGCTCTACTGGAAGTACTGGCGTTACCGGAGTCACGGGGGTGACTGGTTCCACCGGAAACACTGGGACTATGGGGAGCACTGGCGTTACTGGAGTTACTGGAGTATCAGGACCTACAGGGGCTACTGGTCTAACAGGGTCTACTGGTAGCGCTGGTATTACTGGTCCTACCGGAAGCACTGGCATTACTGGAGTTACTGGCTCAACGGGGCTGACTGGTTTTACTGGCTCTACAGGGGCTACTGGTAGCGGTGGTATTGCAGGAAGTACTGGGGCCACCGGGGTTACTGGAAATACCGGTCCTATTGGAGTTACTGGTTCGACAGGGGGCACAGGTATTACTGGTTCGACAGGTCCCGCTGGAGCTACTGGAGTTACTGGTGCAACGGGCGTTACTGGTTTAACAGGGCCTACGGGGGCGACTGGTTCTATCGGAAACACTGGTTCTACCGGAAGTACTGGCATTACTGGAGTTACCGGTTCCACTGGTCCTATCGGTTTAACAGGAACTACTGGGGTTACTGGGGTTACTGGGGTTACTGGGGTTACTGGACTAACCGGCATTACTGGGAGCACTAATGTTACAGGTTCGACAGGGTCAACTGGTTTAACAGGAGGAACTGGTTTTACTGGACCTACTGGGATTACTGGGCCGACTGGAGTCACTGGCGTTACTGGACCCATTGGAAACACTGGTCCTATCGGGAATACTGGAACTACTGGCTTAACAGGAACTACTGGACCTGCCGGGGTTACGGGTACCACCGGCCTTACCGGAAACACCGGTCCTATTGGAGTTAATGGTTCGACAGGTCCCGCTGGAGCTACTGGAGTTACTGGTGCAACGGGCGTGACTGGAGTGACCGGTTCGACAGGGTCTACAGGGTCTACTGGTCCTGCCGGAGCCACTGGGATCTCCGGAGCCACTGGCTCTACTGGAATTACCGGCGCGACAGGGGTCACAGGTATTACTGGTTCAACAGGTTCTGCTGGAGCCACTGGAATTTCAGGTCCTACTGGAAACACTGGTCCTACTGGTTTAACAGGAATCACGGGAGTTACAGGTCCTAACGGAGTGACTGGAAACACTGGTCCTACTGGTATCACCGGAGCTACCGGCATTACTGGCCTTACTGGAAACACTGGATCTACAGGGGCTACAGGAAGCACTGGGGCTACGGGCCCTAACGTATTATCATTCGGTTTTTCCGCAATAAAAACTTCAGCTACCGTTAGTGCAGCAGGTCAGTTAAACGCTTGGAGTACAACTAGTCCATTTTTTACAGGCACTGGTTTTAACGCTGCCGCAGGCACTTACACAGTGCCTGTAACCGGGAGATACTCTATAAAATCAATTATTAATTACCGGACAACAGCAGCATTAACCGCTCAAATCGGAGCAGGCGTCAATCCGTCCTTTACAATTCAAAGGATTTCACCAAACCCTACTATAATTGCAACTGGTTTAATATCAATTCTTGATGTAAGCATCCTACTGTTATTAACACTTCGCGTTATTCTTGGCAGTGGGGAGGTGACGCTAGTAGCCGATGTTGAATTGAATGCAGGGGATGTTTTAGGCGTTTTCTATGTTTCGAATGGATTAACTATTAACTTAAATATCGGGGATTTTGTTCCTGGGGGGACAATCTGGTCTATTCACCGATTAACATAAATTTTCAACAAAAATTAATATGAAAGTCATCCAAAATAACACAAAGCCAACACAATGCATGCTTAGAATTGTGTTGGCTTTGTGTAGAAATTAGAAATTAGAAATTAGAAATTACACATATAATTGAGTTTAGGAATTTCTTTTCTGTCTCAAAACTAAAGAATACTTAATATATTGAGATAAAACTTGGATTTCTATAAGAGTTCCTGTAATCTATCTTATGTAAACTTATAAAAATATAAAGAAAAGGATGATTATTCACCCTCTTCTACTCTCCTTTTTCGCATCAACCACTTCATTACGCTTTATAAACTTAATAACCAGTGGCAATATAATTATGATTGATACATACGTCATCACGTCATTTGGTATCAACTGTACGAAAGTGGTGTTTACAATGCTCAACGCTATAGCTAAGAGGAAAAAGGCTAGATGTACCATGTCTAACGCTTTCGTCTTAAAGATAGGTATTCCTGTTTTCTTTATAGCAATCGTAATAAACACGCCAATCAAGAGGATGTAAATTGCCATACAGCGACACTCCTTTGTTTATACTTTATTACTGAGGAAACACACCAGTTGGAACGACCGCATATCCTAAGCCTGTAACTCTTAGCCTAACACCGTTACCTTCGTGCTCGGCTTCAATCATGTTGCCTAATCCAATTAACCCCCCACCGATAGTTCTCGAAATAACACTTACAAGCTGTCTAGGTGGAACCGGAATATGTCTAGAGATCAATTCGAGTGATACTGCCGGGCCACCAGGTGTTTTAATCCTTCATAAAGGGTTCTAGTTTCGTTGGCGTTAAAAATACATTGGATCCCCACCAGTATACATCAACACCACTTCTATTTGACATCATGCCAATTGTATCGCTAGATGATAATAAGCAGCCAAAAGGCTGCTTTTCTTGTCAATGATTGATTCGTTCATTTGTTCTGTACTTAATTGCCCGTTTTCGTCAGCTCGTTAAAAAACAAACCGGAACGTACACCATGTTAATGTGTCGCTATCTATGCATTTTTTCATAAATGGGCACAAATCTACTGTTGTAGTTAGTGGTTGTTTTAGAGTGGAGCGAGCTGCAAGAGTTTCTAAGAACGTCCCGTTTGCTTTCTTAAAAATTTCTAGCAGACCTTTTGGCAGCCTCGTTTGTTAGTCTTTTGGTTTAATCAAATACAACATGTTCATGAGTACGACTTAACCAGGAAAACTGCCAATACTAAGCAAGAAAAGTTGAGTTATATGGTAAAATGGAATTGTTAAGGAGGATATAGATGATACCGAATGACAATCAAGAAGTTACAATGGCAGGAACTATTTCCTACAAAGATTACAAAAAATATGCGTCCATGCAACAAAAGAAAGTTGTTCTAGGTTGTTTTGCAATTGCTATGTTACTCTTCATTCTATTGATCTTAACCTTAATTGAAGGTACTCCTAATTTGATTGAATTTATGGTCATTTTAATGTTTGCATCTATTATGTCTTTTTTTTACACTACCATTCTAATCATATTGTTACGTTGGCGTAATCGACGTGAATATAAAAGTGACCAAATGATTAAGAAGGAAGTTAGTGTTACCTTTACTGCTGCTGGTGTAGAGCAAAAAAGTAAGAGGTCAATTGCTCATTTTGAATGGGGAGACTTCATCTTAGTACAAGAAGGTAAGGGGTTACTATTACTCTTTGTATCAAAAAACAAGGCAGTCATTGTTCCAAAAAGACACTTCTCTAGCGAACTTGAAGTTATGGTCTTGAAAAAGTTAATAGTTGAGAATGTGGGACCAAGTAAAACAAAAATTAAGTACCCTAGTTAATAATGATTTGAAGATACAATTGCATTTTCGCCTGTTCAGGTTGATGATCTCCTTTTAGTGAACTTAATAATAGATCAAGTATTTTGTATGCATCAGTTCTACTTGACTACCTGGATTAATTAGAAAGAATTTATTCACTACAAACATAAGAACGCCATGCGTTCTCCCCATATCGACAAAAGAGGGATTTCCCCTCTTAGCGCATATCCCCCCGTTCTCTTAAGCTCGTGTAGCTTGCACCTTGGCTGACAATCAAGTGATCCAGCACTTGAATGCCGAGGCAGGTTCCTGCCTTTTGAAGTCGTTTCGTAATTTGAATGTCTTCTTCGGACGGTTCGGTATCGCCTGAAGGATGGTTATGACTGACGATAATCGACGCCCCATTATTGAGAATGGCCGCTTTGAACACTTCTCGTGGATGCACAATGCTGCTGTTTAAGCTTCCGGTGTGCGCCTGATGAATCGCCACCACACGGTTTTTGGTGTTCAAGACCAAGACAAGTAATACTTCTCGGTCTACATCGCCAATGATCCCTTGCACCATCTCGACCGCATCGGTTGGTGACGCAATCGGACTCCACGTCTCTTCTACCTCGCGAACCACTTGCTTAATGTGTTGGACTTCATAGATTTTTTTCATCGCCTTCAGCTCCTTTGATTTGGTTGCCGCGACCCAAATTCTTGTAAAAAGGAACGTGATGGAGCGCCTCTGGCGCTGCGAGGCATCAAACAGCGGCTAGCGCGCGTTTGGAAACCCAATGATGTAGCCCGGCGTTTCAAACGTTTGCGTTGATTACGGCGGCTTCACAACTTGGATTCCTTACGCGGACTTGTGGTGTGCTGATCCTTCACGGACTCATGCGCAAGGATTACACTAAGGAGACCAAAGAAGAAGGATGCTACGATAAAAAGCAGCCACGTGGCTGCTTACCTTAATGTGTTGTTGACCAATTCTTAATAAGTTTTGTACTTGATTGCCGTTGTCGTTCGCTCGTTACGAAACCCATCTAAGCAGTCTTTCATAGATGGCCACAAATCTACAGGTAGCAGTTATCGGTTGTTTTAGAGTGGAGCGATCTGCAAGAGTTTCTAAGAACGTCCCGTTTGCTTTCTTAGAAACTGCTAGCAGACCTTAAGGCAATCCCGCTTGTAAACGGTCTTCTTTGTTTTTGTCATTTACTTGCACCAACCCCAACCGTCGTACATGTGAATAAATGAGTCCATAATCGTAATTCAACCGACGGCTCATATCTACACTCAATCAAAATGATGATTTAGTCAATAATCGAACAACGGCTATTTCTGTCCTTTTGCAAACATAATTTACATTTAAGAATTTCAATGTGTTGGTTTGTAAACTTCTCAGGTCTATCCCCAAACATCCCTTTTGGTGATCCCCCTTTCATCTGACGCTAATTGTTCTAAGTTCAAATTTACGTACAAACCCCGTAACCTCTACAAGCAAATGAAAAATGAATTCCAAGATTAATAAAGTATTAAATGATTAAACAGTAAGAATTCTTATCGTTTGATCATTTAACCGTAGTTATAATTACTAATAATTCGGTATTAACTCTAACTCGTCAGTATTTAAAGTAAGGGTTGACCTACTCAACCTTAAAATATATCTATTGGGTAGGTAAGGAACGTTTGTGATTTTATCATATAAAGAAAACAAGACAATATATGAAATTCTCTCTAAAAATAAACTAACTAAATTTAATTCAGATTCAAAAAGCGGCGTTTCGTAACTATCACTTAATTCAGGTATTCTAAAATCGTCTACTTTTATTAATGGACCAATGTTTACCTCACTATCACTTTTACTTATGAAGAGCACATTTTCGCATAATTGATCAATTTGTTGACAATTTACATTAGTATCAACAATTAGAAGGTCTAACTTATTTGTACTCAAAGCGGTGTTAACTTCTAGAAATGGTAGATTATTAAGCTTAGAAATTAATGGATTAAAGCTCTCACATGCCAAAAAACCGATTTTAAATTTTTTAGTGAAGTTTTTAACACTCTCAGCATAAAAAGAGAATGTATCTTGTCTAAATTGGTATTTATGCATCTCATAATACTTTCTTGCATAAAAATAAAAATCACTGTCTTCAACATCTTTTTTCAAAAACATACTGCTATTTTTCTCTATTAAAACATTCAATAATTTAAATTCGTTATCGTTTTCTTCATTGTCAATCGAAATCCCGTAATAGACTAACTTAGCAAATTTATCAAAATTTATGTTTCGAACTTTACATGCAAATACAATTTCATTTTTCCCAATATCTAATATAACTAATGTTTCTTCGTACTTTTCCATAGTATAATTTAAATCTAATATATACATAAGAACATCCCTATCCTAATAAGTAAGTTGATAAGACAACTTGACCTTTTCTATCAAGAAGTTTATTTAACTCAAGATCAATATAACTCTGTAAAGGAATACTTCCTAATCCCAAATAATTAGCAACTAATAAAATATTTTGCCCCATATGACCTACTTCTTGTTGAACAAGTTTATAACCAATATCATTGTATTTTAAGGAGATTTTATTTAAATCAGTACTTAAAGCAATAATAAATTTCACATTTTCTGGTATGTCTCCTAAAAAACCAGATTGCACGCTCTCCCAACTAGTATTCTTTGCGAATACTAGTTTAAGATCTTGAATGAATGAAATTGTAGGGGACTTATAAAATGCGCTAGGATGGGTAAATTCCTTAAAAATAAAATTGATTTCCACATTATATAGCGCTCCTCCCGATGGATAGTTTCTTTTGTTTAATTTATTTCCGAAAAAAGCTAATTGGCAAAAACGAGATATCAATTGTTCATTAATTTCGCCATTGTAATTAAGTGAACTAACTTGACTATTGCGTTTAGAAAGAGTATTTTCAAAGATATTTTTTTCCGCGATTTGGTAGTTAAGATCGAAATTAAGTTGATCTGGATAACTCTTTGTCGTTTTCGGATTATTAATTTCTTGATATGTTTGGTTTGGCGCAAATTCTTTTGCTTTAATTGATGAAAAATGATAGTTAATAAATTTATCTTTAATATCTAGTTTATAGTCCCACAAATTCATTGCTTAGAGCCCCGTTCACTATATTCTTTTAAATGACGTTTAACCCATATCAAGATGGCTCTTTCATATGGAGGTGAAGCACCTAATCTATTATTTGTCATATGGACATGAGAAAATATAATTGTTTTAATTGAGTCATCAGTTAAACCCTTAGATGTTATAAAATTCATCTGTTCCTTTATTTTATGTAAAAGTTTCCCAGTTTCTTCGTCGATTAAAATTTGATTTGTTAGTTTTTCTATTGCGGAGTTATTTTTTTCGAAAAAATCCAACAGTTCATCTTCGTTGCTACTTTTAAACGTCTCCCAAAAATTTATATTAAAATCTAAATCGTTACTTAGATTTTTCTGATCAGAACAGGAGTATAACTCTTTTAAAAGAATGTTTGAAATTATTGCGGAATAAATCAAATTATGTGAAAAGCTCTTTCTTTTAACCAGCAACAACCTAACCAGTTCACTAGATAACATAAAAATTGATTCAGAGAACTTCATGACATGTTCTCCCCCGTACCTTTCGTACTCTGGGTTATACTCGTATGTTCTGACTTCTCCGTTTTCATGCCATTCTAAAGTATCCTTATCAAGTGCTTCACCATCAAATAAATGATCTTTAAAATATTGCTCTTTAGTTAGAGTAACATCCGTCGAATTACTACTAACGAACGACTGAATTATATTTTGAAAGTTCATTTTTGTTTCAATCGTGGGGTTTAGTACCCGAAATCTAATATGTGGTCCGCCCTCCCAATATCTTAAAAAGAACCACTTGTCTATACTTCCTTCTGCCAGATTTTTTTTTGCTTGGTCCGAAAGTAGAATTATTAAGTCATTGTGCTGTTTAAAGTCATGGTTAAATATGTGGTAAGCTACCCAGTTGTTCATATATTCCTCCTAAGGAAAAGGATGTGGCATTTTATTTATTTTATCAATTTCAATTTCTTTTACTTGTCTTCCTGATAGAACTGGACCCTTTTTTATTCTTTCACGCAATAGTCTTCTGTATTGATGTCCAAAAGAAATCGGATGCATTCCTGGCACACAGACCTTAACACATTTAAGGTTCTGATCATATAAACCCTCTCCGCTTAAATTAGTCAGATATACATCATCGTAATGGTCAAAGACTTTGCCCAATAATGCTTTTATATCTTCATTTAAATATTCTGCTTGATAAGCTTTTCCGCTGTACCACGTTGGATAAAGATCTTTTAATGCCCTCTTTTCTCTGTTCTCACTCAACACGAAATTGAAATTATCAATTGATTTTTCATGTGAGTAATAGAGAACGTGATCACTAAATTCAGTTAGTTTGTCTATATTTGAAAATATATCCTTTTTCCTTTGTGAAAATTCTTTGGAATTAAATAAGTCTTCGTAAACAGGTACAGACGTCGCTGTTTCAATTAATGCACTCATAAGAGCACTTTCTGGGTTAAAATGTGCGCCTGCAGCACTATAAGTCTTAACTATAGCGTTATCATTATGATTAATCATCAATGCCCATATAGAGGGAATTTCTAATTCCATTGACATATCAAAGAAGTGAATTGAATATCCCTTAGATTCAATGTATTCAACTACTGGAATGACTTCAATTAAGTTAGATTTATAAATATCTACCTCAACTAAAGGCAGTTTATTATAAAAAGCTACAAAGAAGTTATCTCTTTCTATATTCTCAAATAGACCATACAGCAAAGCCTCTTCTAACGAACTTCCTAATGCTGCACCATTTGAAGATTCGTATACATAGCGCTTGGCTTCTTTTTCTTTAGTATCATCAAAATAATGAACCATCTGTTCAGGGATAAATACATATGTAGAATTCTTAAGAGACCATGCTCGAACCCAATTCATCTTCAAGTCATCATTATATTTGATATACGTAAAACTTGGATGATCCAATTGTTCATCATCGTGAAGACCAAATGACCTAGGGTTAACTGCCTCTTCTTTTAATTCATTATACGAACCATAAACAGAAATCCTACCTTGATGATTATAAGAATTATAATGCCTTTCTAAGTTTTCTAATATAGCTGATTTTTTAGCGGTAGCATATGAAAAGCCTCTACCAAAAGAATCGTTGCTAAAATTGGCCTTTAAGAAGCTCTCAGCTCCTACCATTGGTATAAATGTCGATTGAATAGAAATATGATTATGTTTCATAATTCCAAGAAATGCATCCTTAATATCCGCTTCCATTTTATCAATATTAAAATTTTGTATACCTCTATAATTGAATGGACTAATTTTCTTAAAGTTAGTTTCAAAAATTTTGTCTTCGCCAAAAGTCGATTGCAATTTACCATGATTGTAACTATCTTTTGAAACACGATGTTCACTAATATTTGCAGGGGAATTACTCACAATCCAAATTCTATCTGTCACATCATCAATCTCATTATTTAAAAATAAATTGATAAGCTCTTTCATTTTTAATGAACACAAACTTAAAAAAAGTTCATTATATTCTATATCACCTTTACTTGTTGTAGAGTCACTGTTAAGTATAAATCTATGGCCAATATCATTAATGGTCATTTTTTCAACTACATGAGTGATATTAAGTGACTTACCAATCGTTAGTGGACCTAGATAACAACTGTTTCCTAGTAGATTACCCCTTAATAAATTCAGGCCATTTGCTTCGCACAAATCAACCAATCCTCGCTCATATTCATGATTAAAATAATCACTAACATAAACTAATAAGGCATTCTCTGGTATTTCTTTAATATGTTCAATTGTAATAATGCCTTCTATACTTTCGGCAAGCTCTAACTTTAAACGGTCAAAAAAGAAGCAAGGCTTTTCATTGTGTTTTAACAAAAACATCATGTTCTATCACCTCAATTAAATAAATTTTAAAGCCGGAATTTGTGATTAAATTATTATATGCCCACTCTTTGATTTCTAATTTATTTACATGGTCTACTAGATTACACTTATCTCCATTAGGGTAAACTGTATTATTGTTTAAGATTTTTTTACTTAAGTCCTGTTTACTTTGAAGCAACACATTTCCCTTGTTTTGAATGAACATGCCATAAACAAAATTCAAAGTTGAATCAGAAATTTCTTGTAATGAAGATCCCAGAGTATTCCAAGTCATACTTTCACTTTTTTTAATTGCCAATTCATAATAATTATCTTTTATACTGGTACGTAAAATATAGGTATACTCGTTTTTTTGTCTTTGTAACTGTTCACGAATATATTCTCGTGAGTAAAAATTTGATTTAGATTTATCTATCAAATAATCTAAATCTACTTCTTCTTCTTTTTTTTCTTTCACTAGATCCAACAATATACTAATTTTATTTTGCTTCAATTCAGCATCATTACTTGCCGCCACCCAGTGGTATCTAATATTATCGGTCGTCGAGTTCAACAGTTCTGGAATTGCTCTCTTAAAGGTATTTATATAGCTAGTGATAAAGTCTGACTCAACTCCAAATATTTTTTTCTTTTCACCTTGAGGTATAGTGAATTCCACATAGGATACGTTAAGGGGTACTTGATTTAAATCATTATAAATTGGTGAATAAAGAACATTTGGAAGTGATTTACTAAACGTTCTTAGTGTAGCAAATCCTTTTTGCTTATCGCTAGTAGGTAAATTGACAGTATTTATAGAAGCCTCTTTCGTCTCTTGCCAAAAAGGTATAAAGAAAAACTCTTCAATGCCTTTCTTTGAATCAACTGTGTAGTAATAAGAGTTATATTCTTTAGTAGAATTAAGTATTTCAACGCTTTTATTTAGCGCTAAGACTAAGCTTAATTCTAAGTTTGACTTCGTAGACTCATGATTAATCTCTAAAATTAGTTTATCGATCTGATTTAATTGGATACCTTTTGATACTAAAAATTGGTCTTCATACATAACGACGAAAATATCAGTATTGATGATTGATTCATAATTTTCCTTTACATATGTATAATTATTATAATCAAATAAAAATATATTAGCTTCTTCTACTCTCAAACTAATTTTTGTCATAAAATTTCTAAGTAAGTAAGAAAACTTACTCGTTTCATTACACATACCTAAAACAGCTGGTTCCTTTTTTTCCATTCCTTTTTCAGTAATTTTTTCAAGTTCCCCTTTAACCCTTGTAATAAGTTTTTGAAGAGAATCATTAGTTGAAATTGATTCTTCATTAATCCACATGTCTTCAATCAATGGATTTACAAGAGCTAAATGAGATGCAATTCTTTCGTTTTCAATTTTAAATTCTTTGTTTGCATTTTTTATAAAGAGCACATTATTAAGTACTTTAAATTGATATTGATATTCACTTATCGTTTTCATGTTCGAATACCTCCATCCAAAGTTTCAGAGAAATCTTTTATTAACTCAAGGTAATTCTTATTTTCAACTCTTTCAACACCTCGACAAACTAAATTACACAATTTATTTTTAGTGAGTACTGATGCTGAAAATAGAGGTAGTAGTGTATAAAACCAATTAACTAATAATCGACCCAATAAAACTTCTTCCGTGTTGTAAAAATCCAAATTTACATGTTCATTAATACTTTTATGAAATTCACTTAAGTCAGTGTTATCTTCATAGAATTGAGAGATTGATTGACCTTGATTAAATGTGATTTGATTATTTTTTAATCCAACATAATACAATGCATCTAATTCTTTTACAGCGTTTAAATAATAAATCAAATAGCCTTTATCTATTTCTTCATAATTTTTAAAATCATTACGGTAATGATTGAGGAATTCACCAAAATTTTCATTTATAAACTCTTCTTCTACTTGATTCTTAACCTCCAAATTATTAAGGATTTTCTTTCTTGTTTCAAAAGGATAATGTTTTATCTGTTGCTTAAATCCCTCTAAATGTGACTTATAAGATAAATAAGATTCGTTTATAGGTTGAATAGTCGATTTACTTGATAAAGATTTATAATCCCCCAGAATGGTAAAAAGCTTCAAAAGAAAGATTAGTCTTTGTTCACTCGTCAAATGATAGTAATAACTCCCCACTTCTAAAAATAATTCAGTTAAAATTTCCTCTTCTTTAATGCCAATCTTCGCATCTTTCATCCCAGATTGATGATTATATTCATTAGAAGATATTGAAAATTGAGCAGCTAGCGGGAGATACTCGCCCTTATAATTTTCCAAGATCGCTAAATTGTTAACTACGTTCTCAAATTTATCGTAGTCTATCTCTTCCACATTATTCTTCATTAATTCGTCTCTTAAATTTTCCAGATATGAGTGTACGATAAATTCCATTCGCTCCAAATTATTGATGTTGTCACTGCTCACAATTATTTTTATATGTAAACCATTGACCCATCCTTTCTTGATGATCAATCCATTATCTTTGAATATATTCGTCTTCCAATTTACATGACATAAATAGTTAATTGCTTTTTCCATTACAGATTTATCATATATAAAGAAACAAATCTCTTTAAAGATCACTTATTTTCTCCCCTTTTTTGTAACCTCTACTATTCTTTCTTCAACTAATTCTTGATCTAAGTCTGGCATTATTTCCTCTATAACAAGAGTTTTATTATCATTTAACAATCGTTTAAATAACTTTATAAGAGTCGGACTGGTTACATCAATAAATTGTGGCTTCTCACGGCTCATTATTGAACCATCATTTATGTGATTATAGACGAAGAATTGTATTGGCAATTCCATTTCTCTCATTCGATCTAGAATTTCAATTATATCCAGGTTTTTTTCAAAATAAGCAAGAAAAGCACTACTCTTTATTAACCATTTTTTCCTCGATATAATTAAATCCTCTTTAAATGTAATTCGTGGTATCTGAGATATTATTTGATCTTCCTGCATAGCTTTCAACTTGATATCAATGAAGATTGAACTAATTGTTGAATAAAGTGCCAGGTCCCTAGATAATAAAGACATTACGGATGCTACCCCAGGTAGTAACATTGGCACCAAGCTACCTAAAAAATAGATGTTTAACTTCTCGTTTCCAACATAGACATCTAGCTCTCCTGTTTTGTTATTAAATTGATAGGACGTATCCATCCAGTTGTATTCAATTAAATTGTCCTGATGTTGACTAAACTCCGGAGTATTAAGAATCTGTATTTTCTTTCCTGTTACATTAAATCTAGAATTTGCATTAAATCCATAAGTCGAGTTTATATCTACAAGGTTTGCTTCTTTTATAGAGTTAGTTATATATTCTTTCATTTTATCAGAGCTTCCTACTTCATTTTGCAATTTCAGAAATCTAGAAAAATAGATTAAATTGCCTTCATAAATGTGATTTACGACTAATAAATCCTTCTTAGATTTTTGAACAAAAAAAGAATTAGATTGTCTTTTTTCAAGAAGTTCCTTAGGGAATTCATTGACAACTTCGTTAATAAATTCTTCATCTAGATTAAAAGTATTTTCTTTAGACATACTTCCATTAATCAACTCTTCCATCTTACTAAGAAACCTATTTTTTACTGCTAACATATTATTAACTGTCTGATTTTCATACTTCAACTCACTAACACTCACTTGATTTGTTAAGATATCTATGTTTTGCAAATACCCATCAAAAAGGATTTGAAGAATATCTTCCCAGTGATCTTTTGTGTTTATTTTATTAGCCCCATATTTCTCTTTAAATTTGTCGGCCATTAATAATTGTAATAAGTAAGAACTATTAAAAACATTTAGAAATTTCATTAAATTTCTTAATGAATCCTTATGTACAGCTAAAAACTCATTATTCCCCACATCTATTGACAAGTCTATTGCGTCTTGATAAAGTATTTTCGCTTTATCAAATTTCTCAATTGAAAGATAATTACTAATTTCTTCAAAACAATTCGTTATATACATAAAAGTCTTATGTTGAGCATAATAATCTTCTTCATCAAACGATTCTAAGCTCGTTAAAACATTTAATAGTTGACCATGAACAAATTTGCTCTCATTCGTATTAAATGTCGCCAGCTTATTAATGCAATTTTCAAGTAAATTTTCAGCATTTTGAGGAAGAGGGTTTACAATCACGAAAAAACTCTGCCTGTAAAGCTTCAAAAAGATTTCTTCAGCCTTTAATCGGTCTAAATTATGTTGACTCTCTACCATAAAATCTATTATTTCTTTATAATCAAATTCACTACTCTCATAGAATTCTTGATAAATACTATTAACTAGTTCAGAAAGCTTTATTGAAACTAATCTATCTTTTGTTTTATAAATCTTTCCACTTTCTTCATTATCATTTATAAGTGCAGTCCAAAAAATCTTATCTCCCTCAATGTTCAAAGTAGGAATTAACCTGTATTTCATTTCAGGAAATAATAAAGGGTTAGATACAACTTGGTCAAAGATCATATATAAATTTGTTTCATTTACACGAGTAACTGTCTTTTTTTCACCTTTTATGAGAGGATTATTACTACTAGTTTCAACAAATTGATTGTATGTTAATGTACTAAATGGGCTTGTTTTTGTTGCTGCTCTAGAAAAAATTTTTGCTAAAGTTATGTCCATTTTTTTCAGTTTAGCATTGTGCTCTAAGTATGGTGTTTCTATATATTTATCATACTTCGTAAATATATTTGGCTGTATAAATTTTAGAGCTTTTGAGATTGAGTATTTATCATTTTTAAATACTTCATACATTAAACCTCTTTCTTTTTCTTCTACTTGGTTGAATAAATCTTTTAACATTAGCTCAATATTATTAAGGTTATATAAAAGTTTATTGTACTTTATGTAGTCTTCCTCTAGACTTCCCTCAAGAATACCTAACACTGAATCATTTTTTGATTCTCTATTATTAAAAACATCTCTTTTTAGTTTAATAACTTTTTTTCTTAAAGTATCATCTCTAATTTCTTTAATTGCGAATTCTAATTTATTTATTAGTTCCTTCTTTACCGCTTCTAAATGTTTTATTGTTTTAATTCTGTGACTAATCTTTTGATCAATATCTTTGATTCCAAAAGACTTTATATAACTAGTTGGTAAAATGGTTTGCCTTCTTAAACTCATTGGCGAAAATACATAGTTCTTTAGATCTGCCTCAGGTTCTTTAATTTCAATTTTGTTCATTGTATTGTCCAGCCTCCATCTATTACAAGATTATGCCCGGTTATCATGTTCGATTTTTCATCAATAAGGAATAAAGCAGCTTCTCTGATATCAAGAGCAGTCCCATATTTCTTTAGCGGTATCCGATCTAAAGCGTCTCTCAAGAAATATGGTGAATTCAACAAATCTTTGTTTGTTTCTGTCTTTATAAAAGTTGGCGATATACAATTAACGCGAATGTTAAATGAAGCTAATTCGAGAGCAAGCGATTTCGTCATTTGAATTAGTAATGATTTAGATATTGAGTATGGAACTCTTTGATAATTAGCTACCATGCCATGCTGTGATCCAATAAACAGAATGTTACCTTCTTTTTTATTTGTAATCATATTCTTTGCAACAATTTGAGTAAATAACAATGTGCTAGTTGCATTAATCGTAATAATTCTATTTAATTCATCTTTAGAAAAATCCATAAAATCTTTAAGGATGTTAATTCCTGCGACATTAATTAAGACGTCAACTTCTCTTGTCAATAAAAAACTTTTTGTCGCTTCTTCAAAATTTTCATTAAGATAATCAATTGCTATACTTTCAATTTTGTTTATGATCTTTTCATCTCTAATTTTTTCGATCTTTTCTCTTAATTTTTTTTCCTGTTCTATATTATCTGTTGCAATGATACTCCAACCGTTGCTATAAAGATATTCTATAAGCGTAAAGGCAATCTCGCTATTCCCTCCAGTAATTAGCGCTGTCTTCATAATGTTATACTTTCACTTTTGATATTGATCTCAACTAGAGTATTATAAATGATATCTTCTAGTAACAATACTTCTTCATCATTAATAATATAGGGAGGAAGCAGTGCAATACCGGAAGTTTTATATGTTGCGAAAGGATACACTAACAAACCATTCTTTTTCATTAATTCCACATAAGCCCATACTTCATTAAATGATAGCACTTTGTTCTTATTTCTAAGTTCAACTGCAAACATCATACCTTCTGCCCTAATCTCATAAACAGTCGGTAATTTATCAACCCTGTTTTTTAGTGCTTGATAAATTTTATTGCTACTTCTCTTAATCTCAGAATTGACATTAGGTCCCTCGTCTAATATATTTAGCACTTCAATAGCAGCCGCAGCACAAACTGGGTTACCATTTTGTGTGGAAAAATGAGGAATAGGCTCATTCATGTCTAAAAGATCCGATACTTTATCATTGATTAATACTGCTGCCATTGGTAAATATCCATTTGTCATTGCTTTAGAAATACAGACTATATCTGGCTTAATGCCTAGCGATTGGTAGGCAAAAAAAGAGCCCGTTCTAAAGTAAGCAGTAGTAACTTCATCCGATATTAACAGAATTGAATATCTCTTACAGTTCATTTGAATGCAAGATAAGATTTCAGAGTCCAGTTTAATTACACCACTAGAAGCCATAATAGGTTCTAATAGAAACGCAGCGATGTTCTCATGGTTCTTTTCGAAATAAGCATTAAGATATTTAATATAATTAGAATGATCGTTTTTGTTAAAATCTGGAGTGGCAATTAAAGCGATTCCTGGTAATTTAGGCGATATCGTGTTCATCTCGTATTGTTCAATTCCAGTAACAGACATTGCTCCATAGGTTGTTCCATGATAAGAAATATCTAATCCTACCACATATTTCTTTTTATTATCATTTTGATTATAGCTAACCTTCCTTGCCAATTTTATCGCTAGTTCTATGGCCTCGGAACCAGTGGTGCTGTACATCAATTTACTAAAATCGTTACCAGATTTACCCAAAATTCTCAATGCTAATTCTTCAGTCTTTTCATTTGTATTGGACCATAAATTCACAAAAGGTATTTTATTCAACTGACTAGAAATCGCATTATTTATCCTTTTGTTTTTATATCCCAATATTATATTCATTAGACCGCCCAGACCATCTAAATACTTATGACCTTCCGAATCAAAAACAAAAACTCCTTCTGCATAATTCACTTCTTTCAAGATTCTTTTTTTATTTTCTTCCATGTATGGATAGATAACATGATTTTTTTTCATTGTTTCACTCCTCGATCTCCAAGTTAATGTTGAGTTTATTATTAAGAGATCTAATAATATTCTTGAGTGTTGAAGAACTTATGTTTAAAATACCCGATGCCTTTTGATAAGAATTGACATACATAAAGACTTCTAAAATCATAGTGATATTTGCAGTTATTATGTAAAATTTGTTAGTCATCTTTATATAGACATACGAATGTTTTTCAATACTAAATATGAGATAATTACGCTGAATATATAATTCCTTATCTAATTTAAAAAAATGAGTCTTTCTTAATGTATTAAATTTTATTTCTATATTGCTAATGTTAAATTTACTACTATATATAAACGACCTTAAAATATTTCTTATTTTAACAAACTCTTTAACAAAGACATTTTCTTTAATTACATTATTATATGTACTGGTTAAACGCTTGTCTGAAGCAAATAAAACACATGAATTTTTTCTAGATTGATTTATCTCGTTTACTTTTAAATCACTAAAACAGTTAAAATTAGAAAGAAAATTTTCGCCTTTTGTTTCCAAATGACGTATCTTAGTAGATCGCGTGCAAAACTCTTCTGGGTTCCACATACATTCATCTTTTATTAAATAATAAATTTCTTCAACCTTTAAAGTACCTTTTTTATTTATCTCTTCTATATATTTCCCATAATTTAATATGTCTTTTTCATTGTTAAATACCACTGTTGTAATTTCTTCATCTCTAATGTGAAAAGGAGACCTTGATTTCCTCTCAGAAAAACTCACAACAGTCATTTTTTTATTTACTTGCGTATGAATAAAATCAACAGAATAAGTTCTATCACTTATTTTAATTAATTCTATTTTTTCAAGTCCATAACTATTATTTTTATTATTCATGACCTTATTATTAATAATTGAAGAATTTATATTTTGCTCTAACATAATAGACTGAAAATCTTTGTTCGATAAATCTTGATTCACAAAATGTTTAATTCCTGAATAAAACAGATTCTTAGGATATATACCTGATATTAGTAAGTTAAACCCTCTAGTATATGGGTTATTTGCTGTATTTCTAGTTTTATGATTATGTAGGTTAATTATGAAAGATTTGTTTGCAAATGTTTCTTCCATGTATGTAATAACAGGTTTTAAGCGTTCATCACCATTAATTATAACAATTGGAACACCAGCTTCTTTAATCAAAGATAACAAATTAAATATTACCAATTGATAATCTTCCAATTCGTGACTTCTTATTTTTTCGAAGGTGTTTTTTTTATAAATGCCTTTCGAAAATCTACACATCATTAATCCATCATCATCTACTATAAAGTCAAATTTTATAGCTGTATTAACCAAAGTACTTCCTCCTTTCTTAAATGATCGAAGGATCTATTATCTGCTTTTTTTAACAAAAGCTAATCTTAATAGAAAAGCTAAAGACATTTTTTCACGAACATAAAAAGCATAACTAAAAACATTAAGCACTCCTTTAAACAGTATGAGTATGTAGAGGACTGACACACCAATTGCAATAAACGCTAGCCATGTAAATCCATTAATCATAACGTACAATAAAATGAAAATTGGAGAAAATAACGGTATGAACATTAAAACAGACGATACGGAAACCCATAATTCAATGTCTGTTGATGGCAAAAAAATTAATAAGCCAAATAACAAAAAATATGGAGATAGCACCAATAACGAAACAGGTCCAGATTCAGTAAGACTACTCACTTTTATACTTAAACCTAATGTAGTTAATACAGAGGTTAACAACATTAGCGCACAAACTGCACAGCAACCAATAAAAAACATGAAACCACTGAATGTTAACCCACTAAAAATTGGTTGAACAAAGTCACTGTAAATACTAAATTCATATGGATTAAATATTGAAAAAATAGATGAAGTTAACACGATAGCGAGAGCAGTGCTAGCTATTAATACTAAGATTAAAACAAAGGAAGTAACCACTTTACCGAATAAATAGTGTTTCTCCGCAATACTAGTATTGATAATCTCTGATACTTTGCTATCCCTATCTTCTACAATACTTTGCATCATAGCTGCTACATTACTAAAAAGGAAAAACATAAGAGCAAAGGCAATTACGTTAACAACTCCCAAAGAACTACCAATTCCTTCAACAACAGCAGATTCATTTTGCAAAAATGATAATGATGGTTCAAATAGTATCAAGTATAAAGCAATAATCATTAATATAACTAAATTCGTAACAAAACCAAATGTTATACTTCTATTAAAGATTAATGTTTTCATTGAGATGTATGAATACGATAAATATTTATTTATCATCGATTTCTTCCTCCTGATTAATGCTTTTAAATATTTTCTCCACAGTTGGTTTTTCTATTATAAAGGTCTTAGTTAAACTAGAATCAATTCTATCCAGTAAAACGTTTTCATCGCCTTCTGTATTTAACTCAATTTCATATAGAGTATCTTTAATATCAAACTTTAAGTTTAAACTTTCTAGCAACTCACTATTAATAGAAGGATTTTCTATTTTTAATACAGAATTATACCTCGCTTGTATATTATTAATTGTGTCAAAGTGAATTAACTCACCCTTTTTTATAAATAATAACCTATCTGATAAATGTTCAATACTGTCCATCTTATGACTAGAATAAATAATGGTCGTACCATTATCTCTTACAGTCTTTATTGCACTTATAAATAAGTCCACATTTATTGGATCCAATCCACTAAATGGTTCATCGAGTATAAGTAGTTTAGGTTTATTCAAAACCGAAACAATAAATTGAACTTTTTGCTGATTACCTTTTGAAAGGTTACCTAATAATTCTTTTCTTAAATTATGTATTTTGAAGTATTCTAACCAAAAATCAATTGTTTCAATTAATTCTTTTTTCTTCCTTCCTTTTAAGTAACCAAATGCTAACAATTGAGAGTAAATATCCGTTCGATTGTAGAGTCCTCTTTGTTCAGGTAAATAACCGACGTCATCTTTTAAGTCGAATTTTTCTTCATTAATTGAAATAGTTCCCTTATCAGGAAAATACATCTCCAATATTAATTTGAACAACGTCGTCTTACCTGCACCATTATGACCTACAACACCAAGTATTTCATTTTTTTTCACGTTCATTGAGAATTCATTAAAAATTTTCTTTTCCCCTAATGTTTTAGATATATTTTTAGCTTCTAGGAGACTTGACATTACTTTCATCCTTCCTTTCACGACCAATAAGGTTTAAAAACCGGATTATAAATAATCCGGTTTTATGATTTAAGTACTTCCCCACGTATCTTATGTTGTAGATGTAGAACTTGATCCGCATGTAGAAGAAGCGCTACAGCTAGTTGAACCACTAGAAGCAGCTGTCTCTGGTAAAGCAGTAACATCTTCTAGTTCAACTATAGAAAATTCTAAGTCACTATCTACTTTTGTTAGTACTTTGTTATCACTCATTACATTCACCTCCTTTCAATAGTTTAAAGAAATTAAAGCAACTAGTTTCTAGCAACAAACAAATTTTTATGTATTTTTTTCATCAATGTGATTTTTTCATCAATTCCATAAGTTCTAAATTTAGATTAATCTATAAAACTCTAACAGTCAATAAAAAAATTAGTAAATTGATTAAAATTTATTAATTTATTGGAAAAAACCTCTTACAAATTACCTCTTTATGTTTTACTATGATTTTATAAAGAAAAAATAAATATATAGAATAAAGAGGTGCATAATGATTTACAACAATGTATTTTCAAGTGTATATAACAAAAAATTCAATAATTTCTCTAGAGTGGTTGGTCCGATGCTCTATGAATATCTACAGGACAATTTATCATTACATAAAAAAAACAAAATATTAGATGTGTGTTGTGGTACTGGTACATTGGCGAACTTTTTTTTACAAAAAGGACATGAAGTAACTGGAATAGATTTATCAGAGGACATGCTTAATCACGCGATTAAAAACAATAGTGAATTCGTACATAACGGATATGCTAACTTTTATTTATGTGATGCCAGTAATTTTCAACTTGATGAAACTTTTTCATTTGTTTTCTCTACCTACGATTCATTAAACCATTTGGATAACTTTTCAGAATTAACGAGTTGTTTTGAATCGGTTTATAATGTTATGGACAATAATGGAATCTTTATTTTTGATCTCAATACATACTTAGGATTGTCTAAATCAACAGGAATGGTTATTAACGAGGACAATAATCAATTGAATATTTCTCAAAGCTTTTATGATCCCATATCCAATAAAGCTTCTACAAATTATCGGGGCTTTGTAAAAACAAATCGAGATGAATTATATGTGCATTACAATCAAACCATTTATAACACTATCTATAAATTAAACGAGGTTAAAACTTATCTACTTGAAAATGGATGGTTTAATGTCCAATTTACTGATGCACGAAACTTAAATAAAGTATTAACTGAACCAGAAAACGAACAAAGGGTATTCATAATTGCACAAAAGAAAACAAAATAGCATTATCTCTTTTTAAATATTAAGTTATTCAATCATTATATCAAATCCACATTGACGTCAATAAAAATCCAATGTGAATGTGACTATAACTAGAATTTACTTGTCTTATAATTTTTAGCAAGGAGCTCAATGAAAATCAATTTCCTCGTGTCTGATAATCTTACAATTATCTATGAGTGAGTGCCAAGACAGCCAAAAACTGCCTTTACTTATATCTACATGCCATCATCTACCTCTACGATTGAAATGCGCAATCGTAACATTTACGGGCAACTTATTGCAATATGAGCCATGCTAAATCTAGTAAATTAAATATTTAATTCTAAAAATAACAACAAAAAAGTGTTGACTCCTCAAAAAAATTAAAATAATATATAAAATGTATTTAACATAATTATAAAAGGAGGTTTTACGATGAAGACTCAAGATAATACAATTGATTTTGACCTAGAATTTTCAATTGTTGAATTAGAAGACGTCGCAGCTTTACCTGAAACAGCTGCTTCTAGTGCATCTACTAGCTGTAGTCTTTCTTCAACATGCGGTTCAACATCTAGCTCCACTACTTAAATGTATATTTCAGATTATTAATACATTTATCTGGTATGACTCTAATTCCAAGTTAAAAAGAAGTCTTTTTAACTTGGAATATCTAATGTCAAAGAGCTTCAAAATTTTTTTAGATCAAGTTACTTTAATTTAGTAATTAATAGTAGCTTATTTGATGCTTTTAAATCTATTTGTAAGGGAAGTCATCTATATGCAAAAAGAAATGGTTGCTTCAGTCTCAAGTTGCTTACTAGGATTAACATCAATATTCTTTTGCATTCCTTTTGTTAGTTTGTTGATTGCCATTTTTGGTTTAATAATCTCTAAAAAAACACTTAAGAACAATCCAGAAAAAGACTTCATTTATCAAATTAGCTATTTTGGGAAAATACTTAGCATAATAGGAATTGTGATTGGAATCGTAGTTATCTTATTTTTTATAGCCTTGTTCATTTTGCTAAGATCATTCTTTCCTGAAGATTATGTTGAATATATGTTATGGTACTTCACCTAATATAATAAATTCATTTTACCTTTCTCTTATCAGTTATCATCCTCAATATTCTACTTCACGTTTCATTTTTAATCCAAAATTTTAACCCCCCTACAACATAAAATATTAATTTAAATTATCATTTTCTGTACTGTTTTTTAAAAACTACATTTTTTTAGATCTGAATACATAATGTAAAAACATCAACCTATTAATAGATTGATGTTTTTACACACGTTCAAAGAATTTGAAGAACTGAGTTTTATTAAGTAGTTTGCATTCTTAAAATAAAGTTTTTCATACTGTTACTTTATACCCGCCATAATGATTATATTTAAAAGTAAAAAAATTACTTGTTATGAATAGAAGCAACAATTTTTCCGAACCTTATTAATATAGAATACTTGGTATAATTAAACCTAAGTCCTGCTGGAAAAATAACTGTTTTTGCACGTATTTTATCCGTAAATAAATTTCTGATTAAAAATATAATACATATTTTTTTTGTTTTGAAATACAATGGGAGAGGTCAATTTTTTGAAAAGGAGTTTTATTAACATGACGGAAGATATAAAAATTCTCATAGAAAACGAGAGTAGTGTGCTTGATGACTTCAGAGCTAGGATACTAACTAACCATCCTATGGCAAGCTTTAAATTATCATTAAGAACTACTGATGATAACAAAAGAAAGTTTCAATCACA